>DASVVF010000907.1:0-4181 GCA_036386695.1 Catenuloplanes sp.
CGACGGCGACCAGGTCGAGATTGCTGGGCAGCATCGGCGCATCACCCCAACCGCCGGCGCAGCGGGCGCCGCCAGGCGCCCATGCCGGCGTCGATGTAGCGGCTGAGCACCCGCGTGTCGTAGCCCACCCGCAGCAACTGCTCACGGACGCGTTCGGGCAGGTGCATCGGTACGGCCCGGCCGTCCGCCCCGGGACCGAACACGGTCGTGGTGGACAGCCTGGCCCCGTCGCCGACCCCGATGATCTCGTCCACGTGCGACACGAACCGGTGTTTGCGCCCGCCGATCGCGGTCTCGTCCTCGATCGTGACGTACACGACCAGGTCCAAGGCGTTGCCGGCCATCCGCCGGGCCTGGTCGACGGTCATCTCCCTACCGTGCGACAGCGCCAGCTCGATGATCCGTTCGGTGACCCCGCCCGGGGTCCGCGCGTGGATGGTGCACATCGACCCACGGCTGGTGGTCATCGCCTGCAGCATCGGCACGATCTCCCGGGAACGCACCTCGCCGACGATGATCCGCAGCACGCCCATCCGCAGCGCGACCGGGATCAGATCGGCGATCGTCACCTCGCCCGCGGGCCGCCCGTCGGCCCCCCGCTCGCCGTGCCCCTCGCGCGACTCGAAACTCATCACCGCCCGGTGGTGCGCGTGCTGGCGGGACGGCAGCAGCTCCCGGCTCTCCTCCAGCAGCACGAACGGCTCATCCGCGGCGATCTCCCGCATCAGGGCCCGGATGACCGTGGTCTTCCCGGCGCCGGCCAGCCCGGCGACCATGATGTTCAGCCCGGCCCGCATCGCGGCGCGCAGGAAGTCGCGCAGCAGCACGTCGATCATCTCGTCGAGGTCACCGCGGACCCCGGCCAGGTCGTCCAGCGACACGTCCAGCGTGTTGTGCTTGCGGATCACCGCGTACGGGCGATGGGTGACCAGGTAGACCGCGGCCAGCCGGCTGCCGTCGGGAAGTTGCAGGTCCAGCGTCGGTTTGGAGGTGGACAACGACCGTTCGGTGGCGCCCGACCGGCGGGCCGCCGCCTGCAGCAGCTCCACCAGTTCCTCGTCGCTGTCGGCGACCGGCTGTCCCCAGTCGACACCGCCGCCGCGCCGGGTGATCCGGACCCGGTCGCAGCCGAGGATGTGCACCTCCTCGATGGTCTCGTCGACCAGCAGCGACTGCAGCCGCCCGAGGCCGACCAGTTCGGCGGTGACCGATTCCAGCAGGGCGCGTTCCTCACTGGCCGGCATCGGGGTGCCGGCCCGGCGCACCCCGTCGGCGTACTCGGCGACCACCGCCGCCGCCAGCCGCTCGCGCTCGCGGCGCTCCTCCTCGGCACCGAGGTCGTGGCCGCGCTGCAGGGCGGTGATCCGCTCGCTGACCTGCCGGCGCAGCTCCTTGACCGTCCGGTAGTCGACCTTCGGTCGCTCCGTCGGCACCGGCACCGCGGTGATCTTCGGGTGGTGCTGCCCGTTGACCGCCGGCGGCGCGACGATGTTGCGCCCCCGGGGGTCGGCGTCAACCGGCTCAAACCGCACGCGGCACCGCCCCACCCAGGGTCGCCCGCCGACGCTCGATCAGCGCCCGGACCGGGGATTCCAACGCCGCCGCGGCGCGCATCAGGGGTCGACGGGCCCGCACCGTCCCGCCGTACGACAACACCTGCGCGGTGCGCGGATCGTCGGGCAGGTGCCCGATCACCGGCAGCTGCAGGCCCCGGCTGACCTCACCCCGGCCGTGCCCGTCGCCCACCGTCAGCAGCCGCAGGGTGCCCGGCGCCACGCCGTACTCACGCAGGTCACGACCGATCGCGTCGGCGGCCGACCGGGCGCTGGACAGGTCGGGCAACCGGGCGGCGGTGACCAGCAGCACGACGGACGCGGCCCGCAGGATCGGCCACGGCGGACCGGTCACGTGCAGCCGGCCACAGTCGACGATCACGTCGTACTCCGGGTCGTCGCGGCCGAGTTGCTCGAAGAAGTCGGCGAACCGCTGCCACAACGGGGCGACGCTGCCGGCCTGTGCGGGGTTGACCACACCGGGCAGCAGCAACCGTTCCCGGCGGGGGGCGTCCAGGTCGACCAACTGGGACCAGAAGTCCTGCTCCAGCCGGCCGTCGCGCAGCTCGGCGACGGCGAGCTCACCGATGCCGCGCGGCCCTTCCAACGCCCCCTGCAGGTAGCCGGCCAGCAGCGACCCGCCGGCCGGGTCGCATTCGGCGAGGATCACCCGACGCTGCCAGGTCAGCGTGCAGGCCAACGCGGTCGTGGTGACGCCCGGCGAGCCCTTGGCGGAGATCAGCGCGACGACGGCCACGGTCAGCTCCCCGGCTTGAGGACCACGCCGACCCGGTCCTGCCCGGCCAGGGTGACCACGGCGGGGGCGTCGCGCTCGTCGACGGCGACGTACACCACCACGTTGTCCTCATCGACGACGGCGGAGTCCACGATGACGCCCTGGTAGCGGGTGGCGGCGGCGGGCGGTCCCCCGTCGCGCACCGCGTTGGCCGGCGGGGTGCCGACCAGCAGCACCGCGTCCCCCGGTCGCAGCTTCCTCGCCGGCACCTGGCTCGGTTTGAGGCCGAGGGAGACCTGTTGCCTGCCGGGGCCCAGCAGCGGCTTGTCGGTCAGCTGTTCGCTGGTCAGCAGCGAGCCCGGCACCAACGCCACGGCGGCGTACCGGCCCAGGATCTTGGCCCGGTCGGCCGCCGGGATCGGTTTGAGGCCCTGGCCGCCGGCCATCTGTACGGTGGCCAGGTCGGCCTCGGTGAGCGGGCTGCCGATCGCCACCGGGCGGGCGACGGCGAGGTAGTCGCCGGTGGCGCGCACAGTCGAGACCGCCCAGGCCGACCCGAGCCCGCCCAACGCCACCAGCAAAACCGCCAGCCCCAGCAGCCCGGGCCGCATCCGCCGCTGGCGGACGATGGTCGGCGCCGGTACGGGCGAGTCGGTCGGCCCAGGCACGGCCCGGGTTTCGGCCATCGTCATCGCGTCACCACCTGAAGTTCGTCGATACGGATCATCGCGGCGGGCTCGGACTCCCGGGTCTGGGTGATGACGCCGCTCTCCCCGCCACCGGCCCAGGTGACCTCCCAGGTGGAGGTGGCGGTGACCGGATACCGGCCGCCCGCGCCGCCCCGGCTGGACCGCAGATAGGTGTGGCCGCAGTCCGGTGACGACTGGGCGCCGTACCGGGGGGCGTACGGGGTACCCGGCGACGTGCAGGTGATCGAGGTGCCGTCGCCCATGTTCCAGACGATCCCGGTGGTCCGCGCGGTGATCTGGACGGTGATCGGGCCGCTGCTGGCGGACTCGGCCTGGCTGCCCCAGATCTGGTCGGTCCGGTCCGTCCACATCCACTCCGGCAGCCCGACGAGCCCGACGCCGCCGGGGTCCGGCGCGAGATGGATCGTCGGGGGCAGCATCGTCACCAAGGCCAACGCGTCATAGGCCAACTGCTCCGGCGACCTGAGCTGCTCGAACCCACCAGGCGGGTTGGGCAGCGCCACCCCTATCGGGGCGACATTGGCGCAGGTCTTGACGTATGCCTTGTGGCCGGCCGGCACGCCGTCGGGCTGCGGTTCCGCGAGCCGGTAATAGCAACCGTCGCCCGAGTTGAAAGAGCCGACGTCGGGGTCGTGGCAGGTCACCTCCTCGGTGCCGCGCTTGCAGACCCGGGGTGCGCCGGTGCCGCCCTTGCCGGGTGGGGGGTCGCCGGTGGGTTTGCCACCGCCGCCGGGTTTGGTGGTCCCACCCTCGCCGTGGATCCAGCAGCTCGGGTCGGACGGCGGGCAGACCGGGTCCGCGCTGGCCGGTCCGGCCGGCGCGACCAGCACCAGCGCCATGGCGACGACCCCGGTCAGCAGGCCGGCCGCCCACCGGCGGGCCGGCGGCCGTGAGGCGGACGCCCGCCGGGCCGGCAGCCGCGAGGTGAGCCACCGCCGGGTCAGCACGGCTGGTCCGGGTGGGCGGCGCCCTCGTTGACCAGCCAGCGGCCGTCGGCGTACCGGGACGCGGTGGCGGTGGCCACGAACCGCCCGCTGGCGGAGCCGGGCACGACCTTCTTGGTTTTGGCGTTGATCATGCGGTAACCCGTCGTGTCGAGACAATCCTGGATGGACACGGTGGCCGGCACGGACGTCAGGTTGACGTCGGTCACGACCGGATGGGACACCATCGAGCCGGTCC
>DASVVF010000908.1:0-10834 GCA_036386695.1 Catenuloplanes sp.
TACTGGGGCCTGGTGGAGCACATCACCGCGCTGGCCGACCGGTTCGCCGCCGCCGGCTTCGTCGCGCTGGCCCCGGATCTGTACCACGGGGTGCAGGCCAGCGAGCCGGACGAGGCGGCGAAGCTGCTGATGGGGCTGGCCATGGACCGGGCCGCCAAGGACATCGCCGGAGCGGCGGCCTACCTGGTGGAACGGCCGGACACGGCCGACACCGTGGCGGCCGTCGGCTTCTGCCTCGGCGGCAGCCTGGCCCTGTGGTCGGGCACCCTGTCCGAGCACATCGTGGCCGGTGTCGGCTTCTATCCGGCGGTGCCCTGGGAGCGGATGGGCCCGGAGTGGGGCAGCTACAAGGGCAAGACTGCCATGATCCATTGCTCGGAGGGTGACGGCACGTCCGCCGCCCCCGGCATCCAGCAGGCCAAAGCCGGCATCGAGGCGGCCGGCGGTGACTGCGTCCTGTACGACTACCCGGGCACCCAGCACGCCTTCTTCAACGACGACCGGCCCGAGGTGTACCACGGTCCGGCGGCGGCCAGCGCCTGGGCGCGCACCCTGGAGCTGCTGCGGTCCCGGCTGAGTTGAGAAACCGCCACCCCCGCGGGTGATCCGGTCGTCGGCCGTGTTGTCCTAACGACATGACGGACGTCCGGTTCACCGGGGATCCGGGCGCCAGCGCCCGTACGGCCGGGGAGGTCGCCGCCCGCGCCGGCGACGCGGCCGACCTGGCCGCGCTCGACGACGCGGTCTGCCGCTGTTTCGCCTGCCCACGCCTGGTCGCCTGGCGGGAAGAGGTGGCCAGTACTCGCCGGGCGGCGTTCCGCGACCAGCGGTACTGGGGGCGTCCGGTGCCGGGCAACGGCCCGGCCGACGCCCGCATCGGCATCCTCGGCCTGGCCCCGGCGGCACACGGCGGAAACCGCACCGGGCGCATCTTCACCGGGGACCGCTCCGGCGACGTGCTGTTCGCCGCCCTGCACCGCGCCGGACTGGCCAACCAGCCGACCAGTGTCTCGGCCGACGACGGCCTGCGGCTGCACCACACCCGCATCTTCGCCGCCGTGCGCTGCGCCCCACCGGACAACAAGCCGCTGCCCGTCGAACGCGACACCTGCGCCCCGTGGCTGCACCGGGAGGTCAACCTGATCCGCCCGACGCTGCGGGTCGTCGTCGCCCTCGGGGCGTTCGCCTGGACGGCCTGGTGGCCGACGCTGACCGCGGTGTACGGCAGTCGGCCACCGGTGCCCCGACCCGCCTTCGGCCACGGCGCGCACTGGTCGCCGCCGGCCGGCCCGCACCTGCTCGGCAGCTACCACGTCAGTCAGCAGAACACCTTCACCGGACGGCTCACCCCGGCGATGCTGGACGAGGTACTCGCGCGGGCCAGGGACCTGGCGGGACTGGCATGATGGCCCGCGTTCCCACCCGAGTCGCCACCGGACAGCCGCCACGGACCAGCCAGCAGGGACCCGAGCAGACACTGATGAATCACCCCTTTCTGCACCGCTGGTGGCCACTGGCCGCCGTGGCGGTCCTGCTCGCCGTGACCGCCCTGGCGGCCACCCATTCCGCCCCGACGCTGCGCGACCTCAACCCGCCAGCGGAGGACGCCCCGACGCTGGAGACGCCCCAGGCCAGGCCGCCGGGCAGGCCGGCACCGCCCGGCGAGGTTGTCGGCGGCCTGCCGTCCTGGCTGGGCACGGCGGTGCTGGTGGCGCTGCTGGCGGTGCTCGCCGGGGTGGTGCTGCTGGTGGTGTGGACGCTGGTACGGGACCGGCTGCGTCGGCGGGTCGGCACCGCCCGGCCGGCGGTCCCCGGCCCGGGGCAGGCGTCGGCCGATGAGGTGGTCGCCGCCCTGGACGCCGGCCTGGAGGATCTCTCCGACAACGACCGCGACCCCCGGCGGGCGATCATCGCCTGCTGGGTACGCCTTGAGCAGGCCGCGGCGGCGGCCGGCACCAGCCGTCAGCCGGGCGACGCCCCCGCCGACCTGGTCGGCCGGCTGCTGCGGGAGCAGCGGGTGAGCGGCGAGGTGCTGGCCGGCTTCGCCGAGGTGTACCGGGAGGCCAGATACGCCACCACCCACACCGTCGACGACCGGATGCGCGCTGAGGCCCGGGCGGCGTTGCAGCGGCTGCGCGCCGATCTGACCGTGCGGACCGGCTCATGACCAACCAGCCGACCGCCAGCATCGAGGACCTGCTCCGCCACGACGAGTACGACGACGAGCCGGCCCCGGCCGCATCCCGCCGGGGCTCGCCGTGGGCGTGGCTAATCCGTACCGTCCTGATCGCGGCCGCGCTGACCGGTGCGGCGGTGTTCGGGTTCCTGCTGGTGGGCGTCCAGCTTCAGGTGGTGCCGGTGTTCTCCGGTCTCCTGGCCCTGCTGGTGCTGCCCCGGGTACTGGCCCGGGTCGCCGCCCCGCCGCCGCCCCGCAGACCGCGGCGCGGTGACCCGGATGCCGACGACGGTCGCTACGACTGGCACGGCCAGGACGCGCTGCAGGTGGCGGTGCGACGATGGGAGGCACGGCTCGACGCGGTGCACAGCGATCCGGGCCGGTTTTCGCGTACGGTTCTGCCGGTGCTGACCGAGTTGACCGACGAGCGGCTGCGCCAGCGTCACGGACTCACCCGCGCCACCGACCCTCGGCGGGCCCGCGAGTTGCTCGGCGAGCCGCTGTGGCGCCTGCTGAGCGAGCCCGGCCGACCACCCCGGCGCGGTGACCTGGCCGCCCACCTCGAAACCCTGGAGAGACTGTGAGCGCGAGGAGTGCAGCGCAGCGGAGCCCCGCAGTCGCGAGCGAAGGGATGGCACGGGTGAGCGCGAGGAGTGCAGCGCAGCGGAGCCCCGCAGTCGCGAGCGAAGGGATGGCACGGTGAACGCTGTCGCCCCGTCCGAGGTGAGCCGGTTGGCCCGGGCGGTGCTGGACTCGGTGGGGTCGGTGCTGGTCGGCAAGCGGGAGTCGCTGGAGCTGGTCCTGGCCGGGATCCTGGCCGGGGGGCACGTCCTGTTGGAGGACCTTCCCGGGCTGGGCAAGACCCTGACGGCGCGCTGCTTCGCGCAGGCGTTGGGGTTGGACTTCCGGCGGTTGCAGTTCACCCCCGACCTGCTGCCGGCGGACGTCACCGGCTCGTTCCTGTACGACCAGCGCAGCCACGATTTCACCTTCCGCGCCGGCCCGGTCTTCACGAACCTGCTGTTGGCTGACGAGATCAACCGCACCCCGCCGAAGACCCAGGCCGCGCTGCTGGAGGCGATGCAGGAGAAGCAGGTGTCCGTGGAGGGGGTCACCTACCGCCTCGACCCGCCGTTCCATGTGCTGGCCACGGCGAACCCGATCGAGTACGAGGGCACGTACCCGCTGCCGGAGGCGCAGCTGGACCGGTTCCTGCTGCGGGTGTCGTTCGGCTACCCGACCGCCGACGAGGAGTGGGAGGTGTTGCGTCGGCGGATGGCCCGCCGCCAGGAGGAGGCGCAACTGGCACCGGTGGTCGACGCGGCCACGCTGCGGGCCATGCAGAACGCCCTGGAGGACGTGGCGGTGGAGGACTCGATCGGTCGCTACATCGTGGCGCTGACCGCGGCCACCCGGGAGCACCCCTCCGTGCTCGTCGGCGCGTCGCCGCGTGGCTCACTGGCGTTGTTGCTGCTGTCCCGGGCCCGCGCGGTGCTGGCCGGGCGCGACTACGTGGTGCCTGAGGACGTCAAGGAGGTGGCCGCCCCGGCCCTGGCCCACCGGATCACCCTGCGTCCGGAGATGTGGCTGCGCCGGGTGGACCCGGCGTTCGTGGTCGGCGAGGTGCTGGCGGCGGTGCCGGCGCCGGCCAGTGGGGCGCTGCCGATGTACGCGGGTGGTGCGGGCGGTGCGTCGCCCGGCCGGCCCGGTGACCGGGTCCACGGCGAGTCGCTGCGGCGTTGACCGTGCCCGCCGTCCCGCCGACGTTGCGTGCCGCCGTACCGTCGCCCGAACCCGACGAGGATCCCGGCGGCACCGGACCCCGATGGGTGCCGGCCCGGGCGCTCGGTCGGGCGGTGCTGCTGACCGGTCTGTTGCTGGTGGCCGGGGTGGCGTTGGGCCGGGTGGATGTGGTTCTACTGGCGGCGCCGTTCGCCATCGGTGTCGCGGTGGGGCTGCGCCGCCGCCCGGTCGCCGCCCCGGAGCTGGCCCTGGTCAGCGATGAGAATCAGGTCGTCGTCGAGGGCGGTGACGTGACCGGTGAGCTGGTGGTGGCGAACCGCGACATGGTCGGCTACGACGTGGTGGTGGTGCGCACCCGGGCGTCGTCGTGGTTGCGGGTGGAGGCCGCCGACCGCCCGTTCGCGATCAGCGTGCCGGCCGGCGAGGAGGTCCGCATCCCGTTGCCCGGGCAGGCGCTGCGCTGGGGGCGGCACCCGTTGGGGCCGGCCGCCGCCCGGGTTGCCACCGGCGGTGGGTTGCTGGCGAGCCGACCGGTGGTGATCGGCGCCCGGGACGTGCGGGTGTACCCGTACACCGACGCGTTCAAGGCCGACGACGCGATGCCGCGCGCGGCCGGGCTGGTCGGGGCCCACCGGTCCCGGCGCCCGGGGGAGGGCGGCGAGTTGGCCGGCGTGCGGGTCTTCGGCCCGGGCGACCGGTTACGTCGGGTCGACTGGCGGGTGTCGCTGCGGGCCCGGCAGTTGCATGTGGCGGCGACGCTGTCCGACCGGGACGCGGAGGTGGTGCTGCTGCTGGATGTGCTCGGCGAGGCGGGCCGGTCGGGCGGGATCCGGGGGAGCGCGTCGGTGCTCGACACGGCGGTTCGGGCGGCGGCGGCGATCGCCGAGCACTATCTGCACCGCGGTGACCGGGTCTCGATGCTGGAGTACGGCCCGGCGGCCCGCCGCCTGCGTCCCGCCACCGGTCGTCGGCAGTACCTGACCGTGCTGGAGTGGCTGCTCGACGTGCGGCCCGGTTCCGCCGACCACGAACCGTACGACCAGGCGGTCGGTACGCACCTGCTGTCGTCGAACGCGCTGGTGGTGGTGCTCACTCCGCTGGTGGACCGGCGGTCGGGGGAGATGCTGGCGCGGTTGGCCCGGTCCGGGCGGTTCGTGGTGGCGGTGGACACCCTGCCCGGTTCTGTGCTCCCGCCGCAGACGGGCGCTTCGACGGCGCTGGCCCACCGGTTGTGGCGCCTGGAGCGCGACAACACCCTGGGTCAGTTGCGCGAGCACGGGGTGCCGGTGGTGGCGTGGGCCGGCGCGGGCAGCCTCGACCTGGTGCTGCGCGACGTGGCCCGCCTGGCGTCCGCCCCGAAAGCCGTCGGCCGGTGAGTGCGAGGAGTGCAGCGCAGCGGAGCCCCGCAGTCGCGAGCGGAGGGGTGGCAGGGTGAGTGCGAGGAGTGCAGCGCAGCGGAGCCCCGCGGTCGCGAGCGGAGGGGTGGCAGGGTGAGTGCGAGGAGTGCGGCGCTGCGGGCGCGCGGTGGGCTGGGTCGGGTCACCGCCGTGCCGCTGCTGGTGCGGGCCGCGGTGTTCGGGTCGGCGCTGAGCGCCTTCGTCGTGGCGTACCCGGTGCAGTTGACCACCAGCCGGCTGATGGGGGTGTTGGTGCTGGCGGCGTTGCTGCCGGCGGTGTCGCCCCGGGGGCGTGGGGCGACGGTGGCGGTGGTGCTGGCGGTTCTGGGCTGGTTGCTCGACACCGGTTGGAACGGGCAGCCGGTGGCCCTGGTGCGGCTGCTGGTGCTGGCCACCCTGATCTACCTGGTGCACAGTCTGACCGCGCTGGCGGCGGCGTTGCCGTACGACGCGGTGGTGGCGGTGGACGTGGTGGGGCGCTGGTTGGGGCGCACGTTCGCGGTGGTGTCCGGTTCGGCGGTGGTGACCGTGGGGGTGCTCGCGCTGACCGCTCCGGCGGGTTCCGGGAATGTGGCCGTGGTGGCGGTGGCCGGGTTCGCCGCCGCGGTGGGGGCGGCGGTGTTGCTGGCCTGGTTGCTGCGGCGCCCCTAGGACGGGTCGGCCGGCGGCGCTGCGGTAGTTCTTGGTCACAGCACGTGGTGCAAGGGGAGCTTTTTTCGCGGCGCGGGGGAAAGATGGATGCCGTGAGCGCGCAGCGGATCATCGTGGTCGGGGCAGGTCATGTGGGGCTTTACGCCGCGCTTCGCCTGTCGAAGAAACTCAACGCCCGGCGGGCTGAGGTGGTGGTCATCGACCCGCAGCCGCACATGACGTACCAGCCGTTCCTGCCGGAGGCGGCGGCGGGGAACATTTCCCCGCGGCATTCGGTGGTTCCGCTGCGCCGGGAGCTCAAGCGGTGCCGGATCGTCTCCGGTGAGGTGACGCGGATCGAGCACGCCCGCAGGACGGTCACGGTGCAACCGATCGTCGGACCGCCGACGGAGATGACGTACGACCACATCATCGTGGCGCCCGGTTCGGTGTCGCGCACGCTGCCCATTCCGGGGTTACGCGAGAACGGCATCGGTTTCAAGACCATCGGTGAGGCCATCTACCTGCGTAACCACATCCTGGACCGGTTGGACGTGGCGGCCGCGACTCCGGACCCGGAGACCCGGCGGCGGGCGTTGGCGTTCGTGTTCGTCGGCGGTGGGTACGCCGGCATCGAGGCGCTGGCCGAGATGGAGGACATGGTCCGTACCGCGTTGCGGTACTACCCCGAGCTGGGTCGCGAGGAGGTCCGCTTCGTCCTGGTGGAGGCCACCACCCGGATTCTCCCGGAGGTGGGTCCGGACATGGGGGCGTACACGGTCCGCCAGCTCGACGCCCGGGGCATCGACATCCACCTCGACACCCGCCTGGAGTCGTGCGTCGACGGGGTGGTCCGGCTCTCCGACGGTGACACCTTCAGCTCGGACACGATCGTCTGGACGGCCGGGGTGAAACCGTCGCCGATGCTGGACAACACCGACTTCCCGCGCGGTCCGCGCGGGCATCTGACCTGCCTGCCCACCTTGCAGATCGCCGAAGGGGAGCGGCCGCTGGACGGCGCGTGGAGCGCCGGCGACTGCGCCCAGGTGCCGGATCTCAGTGCCGCGCCGGGGGCCTACTGCTCGCCGAGCGCCCAGCACGCGGTGCGTCAGGCGGCTCTGGTCGCGGACAACATCCGGGCCGTGATCATGGGCGGCGAGCCGAAGGAGTACCGGCACAAGCACGTCGGCAGCGTCGCCGGCCTGGGCCTGTACAAGGGCGTGGCGCAGGTG
Source organism: Catenuloplanes sp. (assembly GCA_036386695.1). Lineage (GTDB taxonomy): Bacteria > Actinomycetota > Actinomycetes > Mycobacteriales > Micromonosporaceae > DASVVF01. The sequence goes on from DASVVF010000908.1 coordinate 7,179, forward strand.
TACGGCATCAAGCTGAAAGGCTTCCCGGCCTGGGTGATGCACCGCACGTACCACATGAGCCGGATTCCGTCGTTCAACCGCAAGGTGCGGGTGGTGGCCGACTGGACGCTGGCCTTCCTGCTGCGCCGCGAGGTGATCTCCCTCGGTCAGCTGCATTCGCCCCGTGCGGAGTTCACCGACGTCACGCCGGCGGTGGAGGAGCCGTCGGCGGCCAAGCCGACGGCCGCGGTCAACGGGTAGCGCCCACCCGCCAGGTCCAGGCGTCGGCCACCCTGGTGGCCGGCCCGAACAGCCCTTCCGCGGTGGCCAGCAGCGCCTGGGCGTTCTTGGCGTTGACGGCCAGCGCCACGCAGGACGCCTTCCAGGTGGCGAGGTCGCGGGTGGCCTGGGCGCGCTGTTCGGCGGTGACCACCGCGGGCGCCTTTCCGGTACGGGAGACGTCGAACAGCAACGCCGCGGTCGGCCGCGGTGCCGGGGTCATCACCACCTTGCCGTCGGGTCCGAACGGGCCGATGAAGTAGCCCTGCGGAATGGCGAACGCCACGTCGGCCGCGGCCGGCCAGCGCATCGCCCACGGTGAGTAGGTGTTGGCCGGCGGGATCGGCACCAGCACACCGCCCGGTTCGACGCATTGGCGCCAGTGACCCGCGGTGACGAACTGCGGCGGTGCGGTGCGTACCCCGGCGGGCAGCGGCGCGGGCACGGCCGGCAGCAGCGCGAGCAGCACCGCGGCGGGCACCAGCACCCGCACCGACCGCCGCGGCGAGCGCAGTGCGGTGGCCACGGCCAGCGCCAGCACCAGCGCGATCAGCGGGATCATGGTCAGCGCGAAGCGCATGGGCAGGGCGGCTTCCACCAACGGTGCGCCCATCAGCACGTGGTAGGGGCCGGGAACGCCGATCGACTTGCGGTGCCACAGCAGCTGCGGACCCAGCGACATGGCGCCCATCACGGCGCCGGCCCCCAGCGCGGAGGTCACCACCGGGCTGCGCCACAACCAGACGGCGCAGGCCAGCGCCACGATCAGCAGGGGCCACCCGAAGAAGGCGGTGTATTCGGCCGAGCCGGTGGTCAGCTTCGCGTTTTCCGGTGAGCCGAACAGCGTCAGCGGCGAGAGGGCGGGGAAACTGGCCAGGTCGGCCGAGTAGCGGTAGGGGTTGAACGGCGTGTGGGCCACGCTGGCGGGCCCGGCGAACTGCATGTACAGCGGGTACGCCAGGGCGGCCCCGGCGGTCACCGCGGTGATGCCCAGGCCGAGGAGGAAACCGGGCAGGATCCGGCGGACGTACTGACGCCGTTGCACCCAGTATCCGATGCTGAACAGGCCCAGGGTGACGGCGGTGAAGAACAGCACCTCCTCGCCGATGAACACCTGGACGGTGACCGCGGCGGCCAACCCGAGGGCCGAGGTGATGATGCGGCGTCGGTCGGGGCGTGGCCGGTCCTCGGTCGGTTCGGCGGCCCGGGCCAGCCGCACCACCATCCACACCATGATCGGCACCAACCACTGGGTGCTCATGTGCAGGTGGCCGTTGGCCTGGGACACGATGCCGGGGGCGAACCCGCAGAAGCCCCCGCCGATCGCGGCGGCCAGCCGCCCGAGCCCGAGGACCCGGCTGAACAGCAGGTACCAGCCGATGGCGGTGCCGGCCAGGCTGAGGCCGACCAGAACAGTGAAGGTGACCGGGGCGCCCCACGTCGCGGTGACCGGGGCGAACAGCGCGCCCAGCGCGATGACCGAGGTGTTGGCCATCAGGTTGACGCCGTCCGGAGCGTTGAGCCGGTCGGAGACCAGGCTGAAGCCCCCACTGAACAGGCGTACGTCGTTGGTCAGGAACCACTCGTACAGCGTCTGGTCGCCGGCGTTGGTGGCGAGTTCCCGGGTGCGGGGGTCGGGCCAGAGCTTGGCCGTCACCCAGGCCCCCAGCAGCAGGAAGGCCGCGTAGCAGGCCAGGTCGACGGCGTTGAGTCGGCGCAGCCAGCTGAACGGGCCGCGGCCCGCCGCCATGGAAGCCGATCCGTCCGCGGTGTCCGCCGCCCGGGTCCGTGGTGGCGCGGTACCGTCCGCGGGGTGGCCGTCGCCGACAGTGGCGGGGGGATTGCCCTGGGTGGCAGTGCTGGCGTTCCCGGGGTGTGGCCCTGCCGGCGCGGTTCCTCCATCACGAATCACGCACCAGAGGATAGACGGGGGCGGCGGATCGGTGCGCGCCCAGGCGGCCAGGACCGGATACCGTGTCAGCTGAAACGCATCCGTGCGTTTCGTCGGCCCGGGTGGTGGAACGGCAGACACGGCCGCCTTAAAAGCGGCTGCCGCAAGGCGTGCGGGTTCGAGACCCGCCCCGGGCACCCCAGCTGGTCAGTCCGCCAGGTCGGCGGCTGACGGATCTCGCTCAGACCCCTTACCCTTGAGGTACACGGTTCTCCGTGTACCTGAACTTCTGAGGGAGGCTCGACGCAGTGAAGACTTCCAACCCGGTGCTTTCCCGGCTCGGCCAGGCGGCGGAGCGGGAGCGGGCCGCGGGGTATTCGCCGGCTGGTCCGGCCGGTTACGGGCAGCCGGTTCCCGGCCAGCCGTACCCGACGGCTCCCGGCTACCCGGCCGCGCCGCCTGCCGTACAACCGATGACGGTTGACGACGTCGTCGTCAAGACGGTCACTCTCCTTTTCCTTACCGGCGTCTCCGCCGCAGCGGCGTGGGTGCTCGTGCCGGACGCCGTGCTCGGCGCGGCGTTGATCAGTGCTGCCGTGGTCGGACTGGTCCTCGGTCTGGTCATCTCGTTCTCCCGGATGGCGAACCCGGCCCTGGTGGTGGCGTACGCCGTCATCGAGGGTGCCTTCGTCGGCATGGTCAGCAAGTTCTACGAGTCGCTCTACCAGGGCATCGTCCTGCAGGCGGTGACAGCCACCTTCGGTGTCTTCTTCCTCATGGCGGTCCTGTACAAGGTGAAGGCGATCCGGGCGACGCCCAAGTTCGTCCGGGGCATGGTCGCCGTGATGGCGGGCCTCTTCGCCGTCATGCTGATCAACCTGGTACTGGCCCTGTTCGGGATCAACACCGGTCTGCGCGACGGTAGCCCGTTGGCGATCGGCTTCAGCCTGGTCTGCATCGTGGTGGCTTCGCTGAGCTTCATCCTCAGCTTCCACGAGGTTGAGGAAGGCGTGCGGATGGGCCTGCCGCAGCGCTACTCCTGGGTGGCGGCGTTCGGCATCCTGGTCAGCCTGATCTGGCTGTACCTGGAGATCCTGCGCCTGCTGAGCTACTTCCAGGGCGACGACTGACGATCGCCGCAGTCGGTCCGCTGATCACAACGCCCGTCTCCGCGTCGCGGGGGCGGGCGTCCGCGTCCCGGGCGGCTGGCTAAGGTCGTCGACTGAGCCACGGGGTCGTCGTGCTGAACACCACGGGATCACCGTGCTGAACACCAGGGGATCACCGTGCTGAACACCGAGGGGTCGCCGTGCTGGGCGTCAAGGTCGCCATGATGAACGACGCAGCTGCCGGATGAGCGCCGAGCAGCTCACCGACGCCCTGCAGCGGCTGGTCCGCCACGTCGGGCACTGGCAGGCGGACCGGTGGGCCGCCCCGGCGGTCGAGCCGGCCGGCCGGCGTCGCGGTGACGTGCTGCATGACCTGGTGCAGCAGATCGCCGACCTGG
>DASVVF010000909.1:0-3249 GCA_036386695.1 Catenuloplanes sp.
CACGACTCCTCTTTCGTTCTTTGATGAGTGGTATTTATTCCTGCTATGGGTTGGGGCACGTCCCCTAAGTCGTCCTAGGATGCTAGGTGGCGGGGATCGGGCCGGGGACGGGTGAAGCCACCCGCGACAATGTCGCGGTACGCCGGTCCGACGACGGGAGCCCGATGCACCACCCTGTGCCCGACCCGGTCCAGACCCGCGCCGCCCTGGCCGAACACCACCCGCACCTGGTCGCCGGCTACGACGCGGCGCTGCCCGGGGCCACCGGCAGCGTCCTGGCCCGGCTCTGGGGAGCCCTCAACCGGGAACCGGTGACGGGCATCGCCACCCGCGGGCGCAGCGGTGAGCGGCGCACCCTCACCCTGGCCGACGGGCGGCGCGTCAGTGGGCCCGCCGACGCAGCGCGACCGTTCGCCGACGCCCCGGCGCGCCTGAGCGTGGACCTCGACGGACGCGCCCACACGGACCCGGCCGCGTTGCTGGGGGCCCTGGACCTGCCCGGCGACACCGCCCGGCTGGCCGGCGAGGTGGCCAACAGCGTCGCGAACCTGGCCCTGGCCCGGGCCGCGCAGCCGGCACCACACGGCGGAGCCCCGACGCTGCGGACCCTGACCGCGCGCGGCGGTGACACCCTGGCCACCGTCGAGCAGTACGTCGTCGACGGCCACCCACTGCACCCCTGCTGCCGGACCCGCGCCGGGATGTCGGCCGCCGAGGTGCTGGCCTACGGCCCCGAGCACCGGCCGCTCGTGGACCTGCTGACCTACCGGGTCCCGCCCGGACGGTGGCACGGCACCGCCGAGCCGCTGCTCCTGGTCCACCCATGGCAACGCGAACACCTACTGGACGCGTACCCGTGGTTGACCGACACCGGGGCACGGCACCGGGCCCGACCCCTGATGTCGCTGCGGACGCTGGCCCCCGTCGACGGTGGCCCGCACGTCAAGACGGCCGTGGACGTGCAGATGACCTCCGCCGTGCGGACCGTTTCGCCGGCCGCCGTGCACAACGGTCCGCGGCTGTCGGCGCTGCTGGGCGCCCTCACCGCCGACCTCGCCAGCACACTGTGCGTGCTGCCGGAAACCGCCGCCGGGGCGGTGCTCGTCGACGGGACGCCCAGCCGCCACCTGGCCCACCTGGTCCGCCAGCGACCGCGGCTGTACCCCGGCGAACTCGCCGTCCCGCTCGCCGCGTTGTGCGCGCCCTCGCCCGCCGACGGGCGCCCCCTGCTCACCGAGGCCACCACCCAGGCGTACGCCGGTGACCCCGTCGCCTTCCTGTCCGACCTGGTCCGGGTGGTGCTGCCACCACTGCTGGTCCTGCTGCACCGGGGCGTGGCCCTGGAGGCGCACGGCCAGAACACCCTGGTGGTGCTGCGTGACGGGCGGCCGACCCGGCTGCTCTACCGCGACCTCGGCGGGGTACGCGTCAGCGACCGCCGGCTGCGCGCCCACGGCGTCGACCCGCCCCGGTTGCACGGCGACCTGAGCACCGACGACCCGGCCGAACTGCGCACCACCCTGGCCGCCGCGGTCGGCTGCGCCCTCGGTGAGGTGCTGGCCACCCAGACCCGCTGCTACGGGGTGGAACCGGCCCGGTTGTGGGCCGTCGTCGCGGCCCGGGTCCGCGACACCTACGCCGACCTGCCGGCCGCCTGCGGCGACGCCGCCGTCCTGCTCGGCGCCACCATGCCGGTCAAGGCGACCACCGCGATGCGCCTGGCCGCCGACCCGCTGACCCCACGGTGGGCCCGACTGACCAACCCGCTGGCCGTGGCCGCATGAACCGACACATCCAGCGCGGCAGAAGCCACCGCGCCCCGGCCGGCGGGCGCGGCCCGGTCGACGTACGGGTCGCCGGTCGGGGTACGGGTCCCCGCCGGCGTCGGCCCGGCAACTGCGAGGTGACGACGTGAGCCAGCTCGCCGCCGACCGTGGACGGCACCGCCACCGCCAGGGGCACACCCTGCCCGGGGCCGTGGCGCACGCCGAAGCGGGCCTGGACGCCCACGCGCCGGCTCTGCTCGCCGGGTTCCGGCGGGCCCTGCCGGTGGCCACCGACACGGTCAACCGCCGACTGCTCGGCGCGCTGGTGCGCGAGCAGCTCACCGGTGCGCCGGCGACCCGGGCGCGACCCGCCCGGCGGCACGGGTTCGGCCGGGTGGAGTTCGACGACGTGCCCGCCGCCGAACCCGCCGACCTGCTCCCCACCGACCTCGACCCGGCCGCGGCCGGGAGCCTGGCCGTGGAGCTGAACAACGCCGTGGTCAACCTCGCCGTCGCCATGGCCCGCGGGCCCGCGACGGGCACCGACGCCGGGCGGACCCACCGGCACACCGGCACCGCGCCGACCAACCCCGACGCCGGGTACACCGACCCGGACGCCGGCGCGCTGGCCGCCGAACGACTCGCCGTCACCGGCCACAACCTGCACCCGTGTGGGCGCACCCGCCTCGGCTGGGAGATACCCGACGTACTGGCCCACGACCTGGAGGCCGGGCACACCGGGATCGGGTTCGTCGCGGTGCGCGCCGACCTGCACCTCGGCGACGACGTCATGGCGTCGGCACTGGGACGCGCGTACCCGGACCTGCCGACCGCCCCGGCCGGTTACCGCCTGCAGCCGGTGCACCGCTGGCAGCGCGACACCGTCCTCGCCCGCTACGCCGACCTGGTCCACGACGGGCGGTTGCGCCGCGTCGACGGGGAACTGCCCGCCGAACCCACCGCCGCGCTGCGGACCCTGCTGCTGCCCCCGGGACGCGACGGTGTGCGGCACTACCTCAAGGTGTCCCTGGACATCCAGGTCACCTCGACCCGGCGGGGCATCTCGGTGGCCGCCACCCGCAACGGACCCATCCTGTCCGCCCTGCTGCACCGGCTGCTCGCCGACGACCCCGACGGCGCCGCCGTGCTGCTGATGGCCGAACCGGCCGGCGCGGCGGTGCCGGCGGGCTCCGGGCGTGACCTGTCGGTCATCGTGCGCACGGCGCTGACCGGCCGGCTCGACGCCCGGGAGATCGCCGTGCCCGGCGGGGCGCTGCCGGCGATCGACCCGGCCACCGGCGGCACCGTCGTGGCCGGCCTCGTCGGCGCGTACGCCCGCAGCCACGCCCGCCGCGACGACGCGGCGGCCGCGTTGGCCTTCCTGAGCGCGTACGCCCGGCTGCTGCTCCCCCCGCTGCTGCGGCTGGCCACCGGCTACGGGGTGGCCCTGGAGGCGCACCTGCAGAACTGCCTGCCCACCTTC
>DASVVF010000910.1:0-4884 GCA_036386695.1 Catenuloplanes sp.
TGGGAGGACGTCGAGTTCGCCTACCGCGTTTACCGACAATGGGGTTCGGACGGCAGCCGGTTCAGTTACGACCCCTATGCGGGCTGCTACCACCTGATGCACCTTCGCAACGTCGATGAGATGTCAACCCACGCGATCAAGGGCTTCAGACACCTCAAGCGAAAGCACCTCCACTGGGAAATCGAACGCTTGGGCACGGCAGAGGGCCACTACCTCGCCGGCCTGCACGAATATCCCCGCCACCTCAGTGGGTTCACCCGCCACCATGCACCCGGCGCCTTCGAGGGCCTCGCGCAGGCGCAGGGGAACGGCCGTCTGCTGTGGATCGGAAACGGTGTCCTCGGCATGACCTCGCACCGCCCTGACGACGTGACGTGCGACCACGCCAGCCCCCCGTCACGGGAAAATTTGCATCTACTCGGCGTGGACACGCCATGGGCCGACGGGGAATTTGCGGCTGTGATCAGCATCGACGTTTGGCGGATGCTTGCTTCTGGCGACCTGTGCAGGCACGTGCAGGAGTCGCTGCGCGTCGCCGGAGCGCTCGTGATGGTGTGCACCGACGATGCCAGAACGAGTGCCGACCCGGCCTACCTCATCGCGATGGCGCGGGACTTTGGGCTGGCGGCGAGCCGGTTGCCGTTCGGTGACCATGGATATTCGGTCAGCATCCGCCACGCTGAGACCGGACCCGCGTCGTGAGCACAGCTTCGCCACGCGAGTCCGGCGCCTCGACCGTTGACGCACACGTTGCCACCAGCAAGCCGCCTTGAGGTGTACCAAGGGTCTTGGACATGTCCTCCAGCTTGAGAGGATGGGAACATGCCCGAGCAACGTCGTCGGTTCAGTCCCCAGTTCAAGGGCGAGGCCGTCCAGATGGTCCTCGAGACCGGCAAGCTCATCGCGGACATCGCTCGAGATCTCGGCAGTCCTGACGGCACCCTGGGGAACTGGGTCAATGCCTGGCGCCGCGAACACCCTGAGACCGAACCGGGATCACCCCAGTGGAACGCGCCCGGGTGAAAGAGATGGAAGTCGAGATCCGCCGGCTACGAGGAGGTGTCGCCCGGCTACCCGCGCGGGTGGCGCAGGCGCAGCGGACAGCCGCAACCGATTCGCCGGGTGTTCAAGGACCAGTCGTGATCGAGTCGCTGCTGCCGCCGGGGGTCGTACCGGTCGAGGCGTTCGCCGACGTTCCCGGCGAGAACCCGTTCCCTGGGGAGGAGGATCTCGTGGCCAGGTCCGTGGAGGGGCGGCGCCGGGAGTTCATTACCGCGCGGCGGTGTGCGCGCGAGGCACTCGGACGACTGGGGTACCCGCCGGGACCCATTCGCTCCGGCGCTCGCCGTGAGCCGCGGTGGCCGGCCGGGGTGGTGGGCAGCATCACCCATTGCGCCGGCTACCGTGCGGCCGCCGTCGCGCCGGGCACCGTGGTGGCCGGCCTGGGCATCGACGCCGAGCCGCACGACCCGCTGCCCGAGGGCGTCCTGGGCGCAGTGACCACGGTCGGCGAGCCCGAGTTGCTCGCCCGGCTCGCGGGCGCCGATCCGTCGATCCACTGGGACCGCTTGCTGTTCAGCGCCAAGGAGTCCATCTACAAGGCGTGGTATCCGCTGACCGGCCGCTGGCTCGGCTTCGAGGACGCCCGGTTGTCGATCGAGCCGGCGGCCCGCACCTTCGCCGCGCGCCTGCTGGTGGACGGGGCTCGGTCGGACGGCGGGCCGCCGCTCATCGAGCTGCGCGGCCGGTACGTCGTCGCGCAGGGACTGGTGATGACCGCCGCGTTCGTCGCCGCGTCGCCACCCAGCATGTATCAGCCTGGAGCGGGTTGATGGCCGGCCTAGCGAGTCGGGCGTGCAGGCGGTGAAGCTGATGGCGGCGCACCTGACGAAATACTACCGAGATGATCAGACACGGCGGGCAGGTCATTCCACGATGAAGCCGCCGTGGCTGACAGTCCCTCTCAGCCAGTCAAGCCAGGCCACCCACAGGTCCTCACCGTCCAGCTCTGCCCGCAGACTCGGTGCCGAAGCCTGGTAGCAATTCAGCGCTTCCTTGATCTCCCTCGCCCCTACCAGCCACGGACCGTTACTCGTCAGCTTGAACTCCGGTATACCAACCATTCCAGGGATCGTTTGGGCCGAGGCCGCCCATTCAGCTTCGTTGTACGCGTCCCGCCGACTCTGATCGGCAGACCGCCAGTCGTCGATGCCATCGAACCGCCAGGCAGGGAAGGGCTGCGGGGTCGCCTGGTAGGTCATGCCCGTGCGCCGCATACCGTCACGGCAGAAGGCCATGCCGGCGATGTTCAGATGGAAGCGATAGCGAGCCGCGAGCCTCTCGTACTCCTCCAGGCATGGAGGCGCGTGCGCGCACTCACCCAGATCGGCGCACGCGCCGAAGCGCGCGCGAGCAGTGGCACCAGGTTCGGGTAGATCAGCCCACTCAAGATCGTAACCCATGAGAACCCTTTGCTGTCGGCGCAACAGGCGGCGGTCGGCGTCATGACATTCTGCCGAGGAGCAGGCGGGCAGCAATCGGGGGGTGCAACCAGGAAGAGCCGCATGGTGCGAGCGGAGGCAGGTACCGAAGACATCTGACGAACGTTCTTTCCGCCCCCCGTATGGCTGGGTCACGCCCTGTGCGGACCAACACAGGTCAGGTGCCCGGACGGCTCCGGTACCGACGTCGGCCAGCAGATGGCGGACGGCGAGCGACACCGCCTCGTCCGCCGTCGCGGCCCGCAGGCGAGGACGATTCCGGGCTGCCTGACCCCGGCGATCACGGTATGGGGTCGGTAGTTCGCTGGCGTCGGCGGCACCTCCCGACCGAGGCTGACAGATTTCCTTGAAGAGCCGAAGCCAGTCAGTCGTCGGGTCAGCCTCCGTCGGGAGGTGCTCAACATCAATCCTTGCTGTCAGTCGATGATGTGGACCTCGGGGAACCGGGGCGACGGGCCGTCGAGCAGGTGCCCGCGCTGACGCAGGTGCCGGTCGAAGAACGCGACCGGGTACGCCCGCTGGACGGCGATGCCACGCGCCGGGTCCAGGGCGCCGATCTGCTCGCGGACGTCGATGGGCAGCACCGTGGCGAGTTGCGGCACCAAGGATTCGTAGTCGCTGTACGACAGGTGCGCGGCCCCCTGTACGCCGAGGTTGAGCCGCCAGCCGCGCAGGTGTGACCAGAACTCGGCCAGGTCGGGGAAGTCTTGTCGGTTGATCTTGGCCTGGATCAGCATGAAGGGGCGGTCCAGGCCGGCGGCGACCACCGGGCCGTGCACCGGTCCGTCCAGGCTGAGCCCGGCGGCGATCCGACGGTCGGCGTACATGGCCGAGGCGGTGGTCGCCCCGCCGGCCGAGATGCCGAACATGCCGACCTTACGCAGGTCGACGCCGCCGGTGAGGCCGGCGGGCAGCCGATGCCGGTCGACGTCCGGGTTGTGCCCGTTGTCGATGGCGGTCAGGGCGTCCAACACGAACCGGGTGTCGCCGACCCGCAACGCGTGCAGCTCGGCGCTGGCCGGGCCGTCAGGCACCGGCGTGATCACCCGACCGTCCGGAAACTGCACTACCCCGTCGTAGGTGTGGTCGATCGTGACGACCAGGTACCCCCGGCTGGCCAGTTCCTCCACAACGATGGTGTTGGCCGAGCGGAACGCGTCGTTGCCGGTGGAGTAGAGCACCACCGGCAACCGGCCCCGGCGCCGTACCGGCGCGCCCTCGTGCCCGTGGGTCAGCGGCAGGTCCACCGCCCCGGGGTCGATGCCCTCGGCGGCCAGCACGGCCGCGCCCGCGCCGGCCGGTAGCCACGGTGCGCGGGGGTACCGGTGGGTGTGTCGGGCCGGGTACCACAGGCTGATCATCAGCTCGCGGTACCGGCCGGGTCCGGCCACCGGGTCTGGCCGGGACCGGTCGACCAGGTGCAGCGACGTCGTGCCCACCGGGTGCGGACCGGTGGGTGCCGGCAGGGTCAGGTGCAGCGGTACGGACGCCGGCGCCTGGGTCGCCTGCTGCGCCCGCGGTGACGCCTGCGCCGGCGCGGCGGCGGGCGCGGTGGCGTCGCTGACCAACATCGTCCGGCACGCGGGTACCACGGCGGGCCGAGTGGATATCTACTACAGAGACGACGAGCTGGCGATCGACGTGTGCGACAGCGGTCGCGGCGCGTCCGGCGCGTCCGGCGGACACGGCCTGCTCGGCATGCGCGAGCGGGTGGCAGCGTACGGCGGCCAGGTCAGCGCCGGACCGCTTCCCGACGGCGGGTTCCGAGTCGCTGCCCGCCTCCCACTCGACGGCGACCGGCTGCGGGTACCCCGGTGAACATCCGCGTGGTGGTCGCCGACGACCAGGAACTGGTCCGCGCAGGGCTCTGCGGCATCGTCGGCACGGCCGCCGACCTCACCGTGGTGGGTGCCGCCGGCAACGGCGTCGAGGCCGTCGACCTGGCCCACCGACAACGACCCGACGTGGTGCTGATGGACGTCCGGATGCCCACCATGGACGGCCTGGAGGCCACCGGGCTGATCACCCACAGCACCCCGGTCCGAGTCCTGATCTTGACCACCTTCGACCTGGACGAGTACGTCTTCGCGGCGCTGCGCGCCGGCGCCAGCGGCTTCCTGCTCAAGGACGCACCACCCCGAGACCTGCTGGCGGCCATCAGAGTCGTCGCGGCCGGCGAGGCCCTGCTGACCCCTCGTGTCACCCGACGGCTGATCGAGCAGTTCGTCGCCGCCCCGGCCGCCGCCCCCAATCCGCCGCCCGGCGGATCGCTGGCCGGCATCACCCCGCGGGAGCGCGAGGTGCTGGCGCTGGTCGCCGAGGGCCTGTCCAACACGGAGATCGCCCAGCGCCTGCACATCACCCGGGCCACGGCCAAGACCCA
>DASVVF010000911.1:0-8257 GCA_036386695.1 Catenuloplanes sp.
CCGGCCCCCGGCGGGTCGGGCGCCACCGCGGCACCCAGGGCCAGTGCGGCGTCGGCCACCCGGGGGTCGTCCGTGACGACCTGGATGTCGACGACGTCGGGGCAGCCGCGGACCGCGGTCAGGGTGTCCCGGGCCAGCGCCAGCGCCAGCGACTGATGCCGCTCGGCGTCGAGCACGCCGCGCAGCCGGGTCTTGGCCCAGGCGAGCCGCTTCACCGGCACCACCACCGCCCAACCGGCCTCACCCACCCCGCCATCCTGCCAGCCGTCCGACGGCTGCCGGCGGGCGCCCGGCGACGCGGCGCGCCCGCCCGGCACCCGAATCGGGCACCGCCGGGGGACCGGTGCGGCCGGTGGCGATCGGCCGGCACACCGGAGTCCCACCCCTGCTGGCCGCACCGGCGGGAAGCAGGCATGATTTCGCAGCAGGACGGTGCGGTGCCGAGGGTCACACCGGAACAATCGGGGGGAGGCGCCGTGGCGCAGCGCAGGCTCGGGTTCTGGCGGCGTCTGGTGGTGCTGCTGGTCAAGCCCCCGCTGACGGTCATGACCCGGCGAACCTGGACGGGAATGCACCACGTGCCCACCCGGGGTCCGGTGATCCTGGTCGCCAACCATCTCTCCCACACCGACCCGCTGATCTGCGCCCACTACGTCTACGACGCCGGGCGGTGGCCGCGGTTCCTGGCCAAGGCGGCGGTCTTCCGGATCCCGGTGGCCGGCTGGCTGCTGCGCCAGGTCCGTCAGATCCCGGTCGAGCGCGGCAGCGCCGACGCGGTCCGCTCCCTCGACGACGCGGTCCAGGCCCTCCAGCGCGGTGCCGCCGTGGTGATCTATCCGGAGGGCACCATCACCGGGGAGCCCGGGCTGTGGCCGATGCGCGGCAAGACCGGCGCGGCGCGGCTCGCGCTGGCCACCGGTGCGCCGGTGATCCCGCTGGCGATGTGGGGCCCGCAGCTGATCTTCGACCCGCGTACGCGCAAGCTGCGACCCCGTCCCCGTACCCCGGTCGCGGTTGCCGCCGGACCACCGGTCCCGTTGGACCGCTGGGTCGGCGCGGTGCCGACCCGGGCCATTCTGGAAGAGATGAGCGACACCATCATGCTGGCGATCCGTGACCTTCTCAGCGAGCTGCGCGATGGCCCGCCGCCGCCGCTGTTCCAGCCGGCCCCGGCGGACCGGGCGCTGCGCGGGGGAGAAGCCCGATGAACGGCCGCGCGGCCGTGCTGGGCGCCGGCTCCTGGGGCACGGCGTTCGCCAAGGTGCTCGCCGACGCCGGGTCGGAGGTGACCATCTGGGCCCGCCGGGAGCAGGTGGCGGCCACCATCCGGGACAGCCGCACCAATCCCGACTACCTGCCCGGGCTGCGGTTGCCGGACCGGGTCACCGCCACCGCCGACGCCGGCGCGGCGATCGCCGGAGCCGACCTGGTCGTCCTCGCGGTGCCGTCGCAGACGCTGCGGTCGAACCTGGCCGAGTGGACCGGTTTCCTGCGTCCCGACTCCACCCTCGTCTCGCTGATGAAGGGCATCGAGCTGGGCACCACCAAGCGGATGAGCCAGGTGATCGTGGAGACCACCCGGGTCGCCCCGGACCGGGTGGCGGTGGTCTCCGGGCCGAACCTGGCCGCCGAGATAGCCGCCGAGCAGCCTGCCGCGACGGTGGTCGCCTGCATCGACATGGACCGGGCGACGCTGGTGCAGTCGGCGGTCACCACCCGCTACCTGCGGCCGTACACCAACGACGACGTCACCGGGTGCGAGCTGGGCGGCGCGGTCAAGAACGTCATCGCGCTGGCCTACGGGATCGCCGTGGCGATGGGCCTGGGCGACAACACCAAGGCCACCCTGATCACCCGCGGGCTGGCCGAGACGGCGCGGTTGGGCATGGCCCTGGGCGCCGACCCGTTGACCTTCGCCGGCCTGGCCGGGATGGGCGACCTGGTGGCGACGTGCTCCTCGCCGCTGTCGCGCAACCGGACCTTCGGCGAACACCTCGGCAAGGGGGAGACCCTGGAACAGGCGCAGGTGGCCACCCGGCAGACCGCCGAGGGCGTCAAGAGCTGCCTGGCCATCCGCGACCTGGCCCGCAGCCACGGGGTGGAGATGCCGATCACCGAACAGGTGGAACGGATCTGCCACGAGGGGGTCGACCCCCGGGTGGCCGTCAAGGCCCTGATGAGTCGGGAGACCAAGCCGGAATGAGGGAGACCGACGGCTACGGCGACGGCACCCGGTGCGTGTCCGCCGGCCTGCCGGACCCGGTACCCGGGCAGCCGTTCCTGCCCGGGCCGGTGTTCGCCGGGCCGTACCACCTGGACCCGGTCGTCGGGCCGGCCGCCGCCCGGGACGGCTACGGCCGGTCGGACAACCCGACCCGGCGGGCCCTGGAGAGCGCCATCGGCGAGCTGGAGGGCGGGGACTGCCTGGCCTTCGCCACCGGGCAGGCCGCGATCACCGCGGTGCTGCTGTCGGTGCTGCGGCCCGGTGACCGGGTGCTGCTGCCCGCTGACGGGTACTACACCGTCCGGGCCTTCGCCGCGGCCACCCTGGCGCAGCTCGGCGTACGGGTAACGTTCGCGCCCACCGCCGGTCCCTATCCGTCGTTCGACGGGGTGCGCCTGGTGCTGTTGGAGTCGCCGGCCAACCCGGGGCTCGACGTGTGTGACATCGCCGGGCTGGCCGGCCGCGCCCGGGCGGCCGGGGCGTTGGTCGCGGTGGACAACACGGCGGCGACGCCGTTGGGGCAGACCCCGTTGGCGTTGGGCGCGGACCTGTCGGTGGCCTCCGGCACCAAGGCGCTGACCGGCCATTCCGATCTGCTGCTGGGCTACGTGGCGACGAACTCGGCGGATCTGCTCACCCGGCTGACGACCTGGCGCAACCAGACCGGGGCCGTGCCGGGCCCGTTCGACGCGTGGTTGGCGCACCGCTCGCTGGCCACCCTCGATCTGCGGTTGGCCCGGCAGAGTGCGAACGCCGCGGCGGTGGCGGCGGCACTGGCCGAACGTTCCGATGTGGACGGGGTGCGGTGGCCCGGGCTGCCGGCCGACCCGGCGTACGCCGTGGCGCGCGCGCAGATGCGCCGACTTCCCGGCATCGTGGGGTTCGACCTGGGCAGCGCCGACCGGGTCGCCCGGTTCCTGGGCGCGGCCCGCCTGGTGAGCGCGGCGACCTCGTTCGGCGGCCTGCACACCACCGCCGACCGGCGCGCCCAATGGGGCGACGACACCTCGGCGGGCTTCGTCCGGCTGTCCTGCGGCGTCGAGGACACCGCCGACCTGCTGGCCGACCTCAGCGCCGCACTGGACGCCGCCGGTTGACGCCCGGGGCCTACCTGGGGGACCCGTTCGGTAACGTGCTGTCATGGTGGCATTGACGCCGGGTGGTGAACTGGCTGGCGGCGGCTGCCCTCCCCCCGCGTCCCGGCCACGCAGAGTAGGGTCACCTCCGACCGGCCCGTGGCGGGCACGGCCGGCCCCCGCCGTTAGGCCCCCCGCCGCCGGTCCGGGTTGCCAGAACCCAGAATTGCCAGAACAGTACGGTGAGCCGGAACAGCCGAACTGCCAGAACCGCGTAGTGAGCGTTCCGCCGGCACCCGGTGCGCCGGGCCGGCGTCGGTGGAACGGGTCAGGTGCGAGAGAGGCCAACGAGTGACGACCCCCCGCAAGACCCGAGTCGCCGTCGTGTTCGGCGGTCGCAGCACCGAGCACGCGATCTCCTGCGTCAGTGCCGGCAGCATCCTGTCCGCGCTGGACCCGGACCAGTTCGAGGTGGTCCCGGTGGGCATCACCCGGTCCGGGCGGTGGGTGCTCACCAGTGGCGACCCCAGCAGCCTGGCCATCGCCGGGCGGCAGCTGCCGGAGATCACCACCGGCGCCGGCTCGGCCGTCGTGCTGCCGGCCGACCCGACCGGCAACGGGCTGATGGTGCTCGATCCGGCGCAGGGCGTGCAGGCCCTGGACGGGGTGGACGTGGTCTTCCCTGCGCTGCACGGGGCCTACGGGGAGGACGGCACCATCCAGGGACTGCTGGAGATGGCCGGTATTCCGTACGTCGGCGCGAACGTCTTCGCCTCGGCCGCCGCCATGGACAAGGAATTCACCAAGAAGCTCGCCGCGGTCGAGGGGATTCCGACCGGACCGTTCGCGGTGCTGCGCGCCGGGGTTTCACTGTCCGAGGCCGACAAGGCCCGGCTGGGCCTGCCGGTGTTCGTGAAGCCGTCCCGGGCCGGCTCGTCGTACGGCATCAGCAAGGTCAGCGACTGGGCCGACCTCGACGCCGCCGTGGCCGCGGCCCGCCAGGTGGACCCGAAGGTGCTGGTCGAGGCCGCGATCGTGGGCCGCGAGATCGAGTGTGGGGTGCTGGAAGGCGAGGCCGGCGGAGCGCCCGAGGCGTCGCTGCTCGCCGAGATCGAGGTGTCCGCCCAGCATGACTTCTACGACTTCGAGGCGAAGTACCTCGCCGAGCCGCACTTCGAGATTCCGGCCCAGCTCCCGGAGCGGGTGACCCGGCAGATCCAGGACTACGCCTGCCGGACCTTCACCGCCCTGGACTGCGCCGGCCTGGCCCGGGTGGACTTCTTCGTCACCCCGCAGCTGGACGTCTACCTCAACGAGATCAACACGATGCCGGGCTTCACCCCGACGTCGATGTTCCCGCAGATGTGGGCGGCGACCGGGCTGGAGTACCCGAAGATGGTCGACCGGCTCATCCGCACGGCCCTACGGCGCGGCACCGGCCTGCACTGACCTGCACTGACCTGCCGGGCCGGGCCGGGCCGGTGATCAGCTCAGCCGGTGCAGCCGGACGGCGTTGTCGCGGTGGCGGGTACCGCCGCGGCCACGGCGGCGGAGAACTCGTTGACCCACTGCGACGCCGGCCCGAAGCCGGGGGGCACCACGACCCGCACCGGCACCTGGCGGCCAACGGTGGTCCACCCGGTCTCCCGGGCGCCGCCGCTGGGCTCCGGTGTGGTCCCCGGGGCGCCAGCCTGGTCGCGCTGGTTGGCCGGCGGGAGCCAGCAGACCCCGTTCAGCTCGTAGACCGTGTCGGTGGCGGCGACCGACGGCGCCGCGACCCCGCAGGTCAGAGTGATCGGCGGTGCCCCGTAGGCGGCGTTCTGCCGGGGGCCGGCGCTGACCGGGCGCCGGGGCAGGTCGCGCAGCCGGGCCGGGAGGCTGCCCACCAGCTTCTGGCAGGCAGCGGCCGGCTGGCCGGTCAGCGCGGGCGCGGCCAGCTGGACCGGGGTGGTCTCCTGCGGCTGGGATGGCGCCGGTGCGGCGGTGCGCGGCGCCGGGTCGGCCGTGGCGGACGCGACCAGCAGCCATCCGACCAGCACCGCCACCGGCACCGCGACGGCGGTCGCCCACCGGGCGGCCCGCCGGGTGGTCGGGTCCGCCCGGTCCGGTGGCCGCGGCCGGGTGAGCCGATCCAGCATCTACAGATGCACCACCGAACACGTCAGGGTGCGGGTGATCCCCGGCACCAGCTGCACCCGGCTGACAATGAGCTTGCCCAGCTCGTCGACGCTGTGCGCCTCGGTCAGCACGACGACGTCGTACGGGCCCGTTACGGCATCGACCCGGACAACCCCGGAGATATCTCCGATCGCCGCGGCCACGTCACGTGCCTTTCCGACCTCCGTCTGGATGAGGATGTACGCCTGGACCACGACCCGACTCCTATCCGCCGCCACTGGCGGCCCGACCGTGAAACTACCGCACGGAGCGAGTCGGATTCATGACGGTGCCAGAGGAGAGATGCGAATGAGCGAACCGACTGTGGCGAAGACCGGGGAGTTCGGCCTGATCGCCCGAATCACCGCGCGTCTCGGCACCGGACCGTCCTGCCTGCTGGGGCCCGGCGACGACGCGGCCGTGGTCGCGGCGTCCGATGGGCGGGTGGTGGCCTCGACCGACGTGCTCGTCGAGGGCCGCCACTTCCGCCGCGACTGGTCGACCGGGGTGGAGGTCGGGCACCGGGCGGCCGCGGCGAACCTCGCCGACATCGTGGCCATGGGCGCCGCGCCGACCGCGCTGCTGGTGGCGCTCTGCATGCCGCCGGATCTCGACGTCCGCTGGGCCGAAGACCTGGCCGACGGGTTGGCCGCGGAGGCCGCCCAGGTGAACGCCAGCGTGGTCGGCGGTGACATGTCGGCCAGTCCCACCCTGACCATCGCGGTGACCGCCCTGGGCGATCTACACGGTCAGCAACCCGTGGTCCGCAGCGCCGCCCGACCCGGCGACGTCGTCGCGTTGGCCGGTCGGCTGGGGTACGCCGCCGCCGGTTACACGGTGCTGTCGCGCGGCTTCCGTACCCCGAAGCTGCTGGTCGAGGCGTACCGGCGGCCGGAGGTGCCGTACGCGGCCGGTCCGACCGCCGGCCGGCTCGGCGCCACCGCGATGATCGACGTCTCCGACGGTCTGCTCTCCGACCTCGGGCACATCGCCACCGCCAGCCGGGTCGCGATCGACCTGCGTCGGGACGCGTTCGACGTGCCGGCGCAGATGCGTGACGCGGCCAGCGCGCTGGGGGTGGACCCGTACAGCTGGGTGCTGGGCGGCGGCGACGACCACGCCCTGGCCGCCACGTTCCCGCCGGGGGTCAGCCTGCCCGAGCCGTGGCAGCTCATCGGCACCGTGACGCAGGGCAGCGGGGTCACCGTGGACGGCAAGGCCTGGCTGGGCCGCCCCGGCTGGGACCACTTCCGCTGAGCCCGGTGGCCGGGACGTGAGACAGGTGGCCGGGACCTGAGACCGCGGGCCGGGGCCTGAGCCCGGGGGCGCGTGGGGGCGCGTGGGGGCGCGTGGGGGCGCCGTAGGCTGGCGCACCGTGAACGTTGTCTCCGTGCGCGGGATCGAGATCCGCGACGTCCCGTACGACACCCCGGTCGTCCAGCGGCTGGTCACCGCCGCCCTGGCCGACCTGGCCGACCGCTACGGCGGCAGCGGCGACGACACTCCGGTCGCCGCGACGGACTTCCGGCCGCCGGACGGGCAGTTTCTGATCGCCGTCGCCGGTGACATCCCGGTCGGTTGCGCGGGCTGGCGCAGCCACGGCCCGGACGCCGAGCTGAAGCGGCTCTTCACCACGGCGCAGGCCCGCGGGCGGGGGGTGGCGCGGGCGGTGCTGCGGGCGGTCGAGGACTCCGCCCGGGCACACGGCCGGACCCGGATGATCCTGGAGTGCGGCAACCGGCAGCCCGAGGCGGTCAGCCTGTACCGCTCCGTCGGCTATCAGCCGATCGAGAACTTCGGCTTCTACCGGGACGAGCCGGACTGCCTGTCCTTCGCCCGGACCCTCTGACGACCCGGACCCGTTGACGCCCCGGACCCGTTGACGCCCCGGACCCGCTGACGCCCCGGACCCGCTGACGGGTGGGCGCGCACGCACATAGCCGCCGGGTCGGTGTGACCCGGCGGCTATGGAAAGGATGGTACGGCGAAGCGTCCGGCGCCTCGGGTCAGGCGCGCACGACCTTGCCGGCCTTGATGCACGATGTGCACACCTGCAGCTTGCGGGTGTTGCCCCCGCCGGCCGGGGTGCGAACCGACTGGATGTTCGGGTTCCAGCGGCGGTTCGTCTTCTTCTTCGACCAGGGCACGTTGTGACCGAAGCCCGGCCCCTTGCCACAGACGTCGCACACGGCAGCCACGGGATACTCCTGAAATTGGTCCTTCATGATGGGTCACCAGCGGCCTCTGCCCGGCAACCTGGCCAGGTTACCCGATTACCGCGCCGGCCGGCCAACCGGACCCGGTCGGCGGGCCCCGGGTGGCGACCCGGCGAGTCGATTGGCCGAGACTCAGCGGCTGTCGGGGGCGGTCAGTAGGCTTTCGGGGTGCTCAATACCCTTGACGCCGCCGCGGTGCGCCGCTGGTGCGGTGGCGGGTTGGCGGCGTTGCGGGTCCACCAGCACGAGATCGACGAGCTCAACGTCTATCCCGTGCCCGACGGGGACACCGGGACCAACCTGGTGCTGACCCTGACCTCGGCCCAGCAGGCGCTCGCCCTCGACCTGGACAACTCGCCGGAGAGTGACCGCACCCCGCTCGGTCACGCCCTGCGGCTGATGGCCCGGGGGGCGTTGCTCGGCGCCCGGGGCAACTCCGGGGTCATCGTGTCGCAGATCCTGCGCGGGCTGGCCGACGCGCTGGCCGGCGCCGGGGTGGTGCAGGGCAAGGAGTTGGCGGCGGCGCTGCGCTCGGCGGTCACGGCGGCGTACGCGGCGGTGGCCGTGCCGGTGGAGGGCACCGT
>DASVVF010000912.1:0-1971 GCA_036386695.1 Catenuloplanes sp.
TGAGGAGCCGGCGTTCGCGGTGCGGAACGGCGTGACGACCACGTGCCCCGCTGCGCGCAGCAGGCGCTGGTGGCACCTCGGTGATCAACTCGTCTTCACACCACCTCCCGGCCTGACCTGATCCGGACGGTGCGCCGCATCTGCGCCGATCTCGCTGTCGAAGCCCGCCGCTCTCGCCGTTTCATGGCAGTGCACTAGTAGTGCTTTGTTAGGTGTGTCGCTACCAGACCTTGGGTCGGTTGTGTGATCCTGTGACCGCGCATGACGCCGGAGGAGATGGACCAGGTCAGGCCGCGGTTGGTGGCGTTCGCCGCGGGGATGCTCGGCGGGTTGCCGCGGTCGGATCAGCGGGTCAAGGGTGAGCTGTATCTGCGCGGGCTGATGCTGGATGGCAAGCGCAAGTCGATGCAGCCGATGGCGGCCCGGTTGGGCGTGGATCATCAGCAGTTGCAGCAGTTCGTCACCTCCTCGACCTGGGACCACGTCGAGGTCCGGAAGCGGCTGGCCCGGTGGGCCGATGAGTTCCTCGTTCCGGACGCCTACGTGATCGATGACAGCGGATTTCCCAAGGACGGAACCGGGTCACCCGGTGTGGCGCGGATGTATTCCGGCACGCTGGGAAAGGTCGGGAACTGCCAGATCGGGGTCAGCGTGCACGCGGTGACCGACTGGGCGTCGGCGGCGATCGATTGGCGGTTGTTCCTGCCGAAATCGTGGGACGAAACCACGACCACCGACGCCGACGCCGTCGCTGAGATCCGGCGGCGTCGGGCCCGGTGCAAGATCCCCGATTCGGTGCGGCATCGGGAGAAATGGCGACTGGCCCTGGACATGCTCGATGAGGTCCTCGGCGAGCCCGAGCAGGGCGGTTGGGGGCTGCCCGCGCGGCCGGTCGTCTCCGACGCCGGCTACGGCGATGCCACCGAGTTCCGCCTGGGTCTGGCCGCCCGAAACCTGTCCTATGTGGTCGCGGTCAAGGCGACCACCAGCGCCTACCCGGCCGGCGCCGCGCCCAGCGCGCCGCCCTATGCCGGGCGGGGTCGCCCGCCGACGCCGCGCTATCGCGAGGAGGCGGCCAGCCTGACCGGCCTCGCCCTGGCCGCCGGCCGCCGAGCCCTGCACCGGGTCACCTGGCGCCACGGCTCCCGAAAGAATGCCGGCAACCCGACCGCGGCGATGCGGTCGCGGTTCATGGCACTGCGCGTACGACCGGCCAACCGCGACATTCCCCGAAACCCCGACGGCAGCCTCGATGAATGCTGGCTGCTGGCCGAATGGCCCCCCGGCGAGCCGGCGCCCACCGACTACTGGCTGTCCAATCTGCCGGCGGACACCCCACTGCGGACGCTGGTCCGACTGGCCAAGATTCGCTGGCGCATCGAGCACGACTACCGGGAGCTCAAAGACGGCCTCGGCCTGGACCACTTCGAAGGACGCAGCTATCTCGGCTGGCATCGTCACGTCACGCTCGCCGCGCTGGCCCAAGCGTTCTGCACCCAGTTGCGCCGTGACCCAAAAGCCCCTGCGCCGGCCTGACTCTCTACGCCGTACTCCGCGAACTTCAGGCCCTGCTCGACGTCTGGACCGGCGCATGCCGCACCTGTGGACAGCCCTTCCGCCCCCGGCCCCCTACCCCGACGTAACAAAGCACTACTAGGAGCCTGCTGAACTAGTTGGGCGGGCGGGCCGCCATCGATGTGGCCGTCGCGCGGTGTGGAGGTTGCAACCCTGAGGTGAGACGGGGAGGTCGGCCAGCCCGCTGGGGTTGTCCTCTCGCCGGAGCAGCCTGCGGTTGGGTTCCGGTGGTGATCGCCGTCAGGCGGTGGCCAGCGCCCAGGTGCCGCCGTTGCCGGTCAGCCCGAGGTTGAGTAGGCGGCGGAGGTCGATCGCGGCAACCCGCAGGTGCAGCCAGGCGTCGTTCTTGGCCACTCCTCGGTAGGGCACTCGTCGGTGGCCGCGGGTGAGCCAGGC
>DASVVF010000913.1:0-6598 GCA_036386695.1 Catenuloplanes sp.
CCACTCGCCCTCCCCGTCCGACGCCACGTCCCCGGCGTGCTGACGCCAGATCTCCTCCGCCGCCATGACGGTGCCCTCGACGACCACCGGCGACCCGGGCAATATGCACTTTCCCAAGCCCATGTCGTCCGCCAGGATCCCGCCGAGGCCGAGCTGGGACAGGAAGGCCAGCCAGGACAACCCCCGTTCCTGGTACGGCCGCAGCGTGCCGACGAAGTCAGCCGGGGTCGGCACCGGGGCCAGCCGCTGGTCGGCCTCGCCGGACAGCAGGTCACCCAGCAGCCCGTCGGCGTCCACCTCCACCAGCGGCAGGTCCTCCTCGCCGCCGTCGGCCACCTCGGCCAGGACCTCGCCCAGAGTGAGCTGACCCTCGCGGCGCTGCCCGACCATCTTGATCGCGGCCTTGAGCTGGCGGTCGTCCAGTTCGACCCACTGACCACGGACCCGGACCAGCGGCACCTTGAGCCGGGCCAGTTCGGCCAGCTCGTCGGTGTCGACGAGTTCGTCACCGACGGCCAGGTCGATGCGGAAGTCGACGAGCTGGGCGAGGCCGAAGCCGGAGTCGGCGGCGGCCCCGGGCCCGCTGCGCGACCGGGTGGTCAGCTTCAGCCCGATCGCCTTGCGTCCCGCCCAGACCGGCAGCCGCACGCCGTACCCGGCGGCCTGCAACAGCGGCGCGGCCTGGCGCAGGAACTCGTGCGCGGCCCCGGTGTCCAGCGTCATCCCGGCCGGTTGGGCGGTGAGCAGCGCCTCGTGCAGGGCCGGGAACAGGCGTACCGCCCGCCCGAGGCCGGCGAGCAGCGTCTCGTCCGGTCGCCCGGTCAGCCCGGGCACCCGGTGACCGGCCCAGATAACCTCGGCGGGCACGTACAGGCTGAGGTCGTCGGCGGACTGCAGGGCGAAATCCAGCTGCCAGGTGTCGTCCCCCGGCGGCGGCTCGACCAGCCGGAAGCAGACCCGGATCGGCCCGCTGGCCTCGTATGCGGCGGCCAACCAGGCGCGCAGCGCGCTGCCGAGGGCCTGCGCCTCCTCGGGGCGGGCCCCGGGCAGGCTGGGATCGTCGGCGGTGAGGGCCAGCATCCACCGGTCGGCCAGGGCGGCGCGCGGACCGGGCCGGTGTCCGAGCAGCAGCCGCTCCGGCATGGCCTGGCGGGCGGCCGCGTCGACCAGCGCGGTGATCGCCTCCCGCAGCACCCGGGCCGCGGGCTGCCCGGCGCCGTCCACCCCCGCACCGTCGGCCCCGGTGGCCCGGCACACCGGCGGCATGGCGGCGGCCAGGGTACGGAAGGTGCCGGCGTCCGCGCCGGTCAGCACCGGGCGCCACCGGGCGGCGTAGCCGTCCTCCTCGGTGACCAGCTGCGGCAGCAGGCGTCCCCGGCGGACCAGGTCGTGGGTGTGCGCCGCCACCACGCCCAGGTAGCGCAGGGAGGCGGCCGGGGTGGCCGGACCCAGCTCGGCGAGCCGGTCGAGCAGCCGCAGGGCGTCGCGGGGCCACAGGAGCAGCGTCGGTACGACCCAGCCGGCCAGGCGCCGCCGGGCCGGCTGCGCCGCGCCGCCGGCCTCCGGTGACGCCAGCGGGGCCCTGGCCGTGCTGGGCAGCTGCAGGGTGAGCGAACCCGGTTCGGCCCGGGCCGCGAGCTGCCCCATGGTCTCGATGGCGACCGGTGGGTCCGCCTCGTCGCCGCTGCCCGCTTTCGCCGCGTTTTCGGTGCGTGGCCTGCCGGTCGCTGGGCTGCCGGCCCCTGGGCTGCCGGTCGTTGGGTTGTCGGTGTCGCCGGTCAGGGCTGCGGTCAGGGTGGTGGTGGTCGCGGCGAACGGGTGTGGGCGGTGCCGGGCGCGGGAGGCAGCGGCCGGTGCGAGGGTGGGGTCCTCGCCCCAGAGGGCCAGTCGGCCGTCCACCCAGGCGCCGTGAATCACCAGCACGAAAGCACCCCAATCTGCGCGACGGCCGCGACGATACCCCCGACGCTGTGGTGTGCGCCGCTACCCGGCGGCGCGGCGGACGGTGGCGCGTACGATCTGGTCTGTGACGGCGAACCGGGAGATCGACGACATCCTGCAACGTGGTGCCGACGGTGGGCGGATCACGCCCGAGGAGGCGCTGCTGCTCTACACCGACGCGCCGTTCCACGCGCTGGGTGAGGCGGCCGACGCGGTGCGCCGTCGGCGCTTCCCGGACAACATCGTCACGTACCTGATCGACCGCAACATCAACTACACCAACGTGTGCGTGACCGCGTGCAAGTTCTGTGCCTTCTACCGGGCGCCGAAGCACGCCGAGGGCTGGTCGCACCCGATGGAGGAGATTCTGCGCCGGTGTGGTGAGGCGGTCGAGCTGGGCGCCACCCAGGTGATGCTGCAGGGCGGGCATCACCCGGATTACGGAGTGGAGTACTACGAGGAGCTGTTCTCCTCCGTCAAGGCCGCCTATCCGCAGTTGGCGATCCACTCCATCGGGCCGAGCGAGATCCTGCACATGGCGAAGGTCTCCAACGTGTCGATCGAGGAGGCGGTGCTGCGGATCAAGGCGGCCGGGCTGGACTCGATCGCCGGTGCGGGCGCCGAGATGCTGCCGGAGCGGCCGCGTCGGGCGATCGCTCCGCTGAAGGAGTCCGGCGTCCGGTGGCTGGAGGCGATGGAGGTGGCCCACCGCAACGGGGTGGAGTCCACCGCGACGATGATGATGGGCACCGGCGAGACCAACGCCGAGCGGATCGAGCACATCCGGATGATCCGCGACGTGCAGGACCGCACCGGGGGGTTCCGGGCCTTCATCCCGTGGACGTACCAGCCGGAGAACAACCACCTGAAGGGGCGCACCCAGGCCACCTCGCTGGAGTACCTGCGGTTCGTCGCCCTGTCCCGGCTGTTCTTCGACAATGTGGCGCACCTGCAGGCGTCCTGGCTGACCACCGGTAAGGACGTCGGTCAGTTGGCCCTGCACATGGGCGTGGACGACCTCGGCTCGATCATGCTGGAGGAGAACGTCATCTCCTCGGCCGGTGCCCGGCACCGCTCCAACCTGCACGAGCTGATCTGGATGATCCGGACCGCCGGCCGGGTCCCGGCGCAGCGGGACACGCTCTACCGGCACCTGGCCGTGCACCACACCCCGGCCGACGACCCGACCGACGACCGGGTGGTGTCGCACTTCTCCTCGATCGCGCTTCCCGGTGGCGGCGCGGCCGGCGACACCGGTGGTCGCCGGTCACTGCCGTTGGTCGACGCCAGCTGACAGCCGAGTAGCCCGCCCCATATCCGGCGGCTGTCGCGGAGCCGACAATCCTGCCTGGTGGTGCCGTGAACTGTGGGTGACAGGCTGCCGCTTCAGGGTGAAACCGCAGGTTGACGCGGGGCAATAGGTGGTAGCGGGTTCATGGCGCAGCGTTCTTTAAGGTTTCTCTAAGGTAACGAAAATTCGGTCATTCCCCACCGTGAATGGTCACATCGGTGGTGGAGCCCCACTTCAGGGGTAGCGCATCGATCGGCGGGTTCGCTAACGTCCGCGCTCGTACTTGCCGTTCGTGATCGATGAGCACGGGGAGACCCTTCCAGATGACCTTGACCACCCGCACACCGGCGCGCGTCGGTGCCACCGCTCTGCTGGCCACCGGCGTGCTGGCCGCACTGGTAACACCCGCGCTCGCCGGACCGACGACGCTCGCGCCGGCCAAGGCCGCCGCGGTGGCGCCCGCGAAGCTGTCGGTCACGATGAGCGGCCTGACGGTCGCCGAGAAGGCCTCGGGCAAGTTCAGCACCGTCACCGTGCGAAACACCGGCACGACGGCCGCCAAGGACGTGGGCCTGGTGTTCTTCCTGGGTGACCTGGACCGCAAGAAGGTCACGTTCGCTTCGCTGAAGGACGACGCCTCCTGCGAGGAGCGTGCGACCATCGAAGACCCCACGACGAAGAAGCCCATCCCGGGCGGCCCCTTCATCCTCTGCAACGTCGGCACGCTCGATGGCGGTCAGGCTGCCAAGGCATGGCCGTTCCAGCTGAGCCCCGTCAAGGGCGCCACCGCGGGCCCGGCCGGCAAGCTGACCGCGGTGGCCCTCAACGAGGACGGCCTGTCGGCCGTCGCCACGAAGCCCGTGGCGATCGGCGGCAGCGGGGTGGACCTCGCGGTGTTCGCGGATGACGTGTACTCCGAAATCCGCGAGGAGGAGCAGCTTCCGGTCAAGCCGGGCAAGCGTGGCGTGCTGTACGCCTACGTCCAGAACCAGGGCGACCAGGGCTCCAGCGGCGTCAAGTTCACCGTTGCCCTGCCCAAGGGCGTGACCCTGGCCGAGGCCGAGCCGGACTGTGTCTTCAGTGCCGACAAGCGCACCGCCACCTGCAACTACAGCCGCTCCATCTTCCTGCCGGCCGACCAGGACAAGGACAAGGAGTCCCCGAAGGACGGCGTGTCCGCCGGTTGGTTCTACTGGGTCGTGAACGTGGCCAAGGACGTGAAGGCTCCCACCCTGACCGGTGGTGCCGTGAAGGTCGACGCCATTCAGCAGCAGGTCGGCGCGCAGCGGGCGCCGGGAGCGCCGACTGCGGTGTTCCCGAAGAACTTCAGCCTGGCCGCTCCGGTCGGCGCCAAGGCGGTCAAGGACGTCGACCCGACCGACAACGCCGACACGTTCAACGTCTTCGTGGACGTCGCCAAGGGCGGCGCCGGTGGCGGCGGGACCCTGCCGGTCACCGGTGCGCAGGCCGGCGTCATCGGTGGCACCGGGCTGGTCGCGCTGCTCGCCGGCGCGGTGATGTTCTTCCTGGCTCGCCGTCGCCGCGTGGTCATGGTGGCCCCGCGCGACGAGAAGCTCCCGACCGCCTGACGCGGTCGCATATATAGAGCACGGCGGCGGCGGCGGGATGGGTGACCATCCCGCCGCCGACGTGTGCGCGGTCCGTTGAGACGGCATAGCCGACCAGCCTGCTCATTTCTCCTGATACGGCGAGAGCGCCCGCCCGCCGTGCCGGATGCCGTTGCTTATCAAGCAGCATCCAGCTAGCCAACGCTGCTCCAGGTGGCGTCCTGACGCACTTTCATGGTTCAGAGCGTCGCGCCCGAATGCGGTGTCGGCGTGCTTTTATGCGGGGAGAAACAGTTCGATGAGAACGAAGAAGACATGGACGGCTGCTACGCGGGGCATCGCTGCCACGGCGGCGCTGTCAGTAGCCGTAGGACTCTGGCTTCCCGGCGCAGCCGTCGCAGCGCCCGTCAACAGGGTCGCCAGCATGGCCGTGCCGGGTGCGAGCCTGCAGGAGAAGGCGGCGGCGATCCGTACGCTGGAGATCGAGCCGCAGCCGACCCTGACCGGGTTAGGTGACTGCGACCTCGCGATCGCGCTGTGGCAGCGGATGGAGGATGTTCCGTTCCGTGACGAGGTCCGTGCCGCCGCGGCTGCGGCGTTCGCCGGTGAGAAGGCTCTCGCGAAGGACTCCAGTGAGTGCACGGCGTTCATCCGCACCGGCATCCACGAAGCCAAGACCCGTGACGTGCAGATCGAGCGGCGGACCAAGGCCGAGCAGCGCGCCGAACGTCAACTCAAGCAGCAGGCCGCGCAGACCATCGGCCTTGTCGCCGATGCGGCGATGCTGGCGTTGACGATCAAGGAGTTCGTCTGGACGATCCGGATGCGGGCCACCGGGCCGAAGGTGAAAGCGGCTGCCGAAGCGGCCTACAACGGCACGGACGCGCAGCGCCAGACGTTCCTGGGTGCCGGGATCGCCGTCGCGCATGAGGCCGACCGGCGTCAGCAGATCGAGGACGAGGCCGCGGGTGATCTGGCCAAGCAGAAGCGACTGCTGGAGGAGGCGGCGCGCAAGCGCGCCCTGGCGCTGCTGCTGACCACGGCGACCCCCGCCATGTTGGAGTCCACCGACCGCGACTTCATCACCTACATCTGGGAACACGCCACGCCGGGCAGCCAGATCCGCGCTACCGCGGAGAAGGTCGTGCTCAGCCGTGATCCGGCCGTGTGGAACGCCTACATCCACACCGGGATGCGTGAGGCGCACGACAGGGACATCCAGATCGCCCTGGACAAGAAGTACGAGGACGACCGCGCGCAGGCCGAGGCGCTGATCGCCCGGGCCACTGAGGACAAGGACGTCAACCTCGCCAACGCCACCAGGCGGGCCCTGGCCGGCACCCGCACCGAGCTGGACGACTTCCTGCGCGAGGGCCAATATGATCTCGATTTGTTCACCGGCTTCGAAGCCGGCGACGTGCAGCTCGACTCAGAAGACACCCCGGCCTGGGACGGCAGTATTCACAATGTTATTTACTGCGAGGAGAAGGTTTGGGATTGGCGCGCCTACTGCGGGTCGTTGGGGCGTATGGACGGCGGGTTTTGGGTCACCAAACATACCGGGAGGTCCTCCATCAGGTATGTGGGCATGGACCAAGACACAACCCAGTCTTTCGCTTATTTTCGCGGCATGCATGTGAACCGCGTCGTGATCAAGGCCACCACGACGCTCTCCTATTGGATATATCCCGAGTCGAGCGCCACGGACGGGGGTGAGCAGGCCCATAACAGCACCTGCGTCGCCGTGGACCTGACGTTCAGCGACGGTTCGGTCCTGCGCAATTCCGGCGCCACCGAC
>DASVVF010000914.1:0-1555 GCA_036386695.1 Catenuloplanes sp.
TCCTCGATGAACCGCAACGTCGTCCTGGTTCTCGACTCGGGCACACTGCCCGACGGTCGCCCGTTCCTGGTCACCGAGTTCTGCGCCGGCGGGTCGCTGGCCACGGCCGGTGAGCTGTCGATCCGGCAGGCAGCCGAGATCGCCCGGAAGGTCGCGGCCGCCCTGTCGCTGGCCCACCGCGACGGCATCGTGCACCGCGACATCAAGCCGGCCAACATCATGCTGCGGGCCGACGGCGAGCCGGCCCTGGGCGATTTCGGGTTGTCCATCCGTCCGTCGCACGACCACAGCCAGGGTCTCGACGCGCTGGCCCCGGAGTACGCGGCCCCGGAGAGCCTGCGCGACGGCCGGTACGACTGCGCGAGCGACATCTACGCCCTCGGCGCGACCCTCTACACCCTGCTCAACGCCGATCCACCGTTCCCGTACCGGCGCGGCGAGGCCCCGCTGGCGTACCTGATGCGGGTCGTGCGTGATCCGGTCCCCGCTCCCCGCCGAGGTGCTGAGGCCCCGGTCGACCTGCTGCGGCTGGTGCGGCAGATGCTGGCCAAGGAGCCGGCCCGGCGGCCCGACGCCGCAGCGGTGGAAGCCCGGCTGAGCGCCGTGTGCGCGCGCCTGCCCGCCGATTCGCCGGAGCGCCGCCCCTGGCGCCCGACAGCGGACCCGCTCACGGCGGACCGGC
This sequence comes from Catenuloplanes sp., assembly GCA_036386695.1. Classification (GTDB taxonomy): domain Bacteria; phylum Actinomycetota; class Actinomycetes; order Mycobacteriales; family Micromonosporaceae; genus DASVVF01. Next base: position 683 of record DASVVF010000914.1, read on the forward strand.
CGACCCGCTCGCGGACCGGTGACGCCGAGTTCCCCCCAGAGTTCCCAGGCACCGGCGGGAACGCCCTGGCTCCGGGTGGTGATCCGGCCGCGTCCGGTGTGCGTTCCTGGTCCGCGCCGACCGGTATCCGGGTCGCCCCGGACCCGCCGCCGGCCGAGCCACCCGGCCACCCGGCCGGCGGACCAACCGAGCCGCACAGCCACCCGGCCGGCGGACCAACCGAGCCGTACGGCCACCCGGCCGCGCGGTCGCAGCCGGCGGTTGAGCCACTGCGGCACGCGGCGCCCGCCCCCGCCGGGCGGCGGCGCCGGGCGGCGCTGGTGACGGCCGGCGCCCTGGGTGCGACGGCTCTCACCCTCGGCGGGTGGCTGGTGGTCGAACGGGACCGGCAGCCGGACCCGTCGGTCGCGGCACCGCCGGCCCACACCCCAACAGCCCAGCCTCCAACAGCCGGACTTCCACCAGCCCAGCTTCCGACGACACCGGTTCCGCTCAGCGCGGGGGGTCCGGCCGGGGCCCGGCCGGCGTCGCCGATCACGCTCGGCCGGCCGGCCGACGACGGGACGATGGTCCGCTTGAGCTGGTCCGGCGCGGCCGGCCTGCACTATGCCGTCGTGGTCGGGGAACCCGGGCAACCGGCCCGCACCACGCTCGTGGGCAGCCGGCGCAGTGCCGCCGTGCCGGTGGCCGCCGGGCGGCCGTACTGCTTCCAGGTCCAGGCCACCGACGGACACGGCCTGTACGAGAGCAACGTGCGGGCCATCCGTCGGGCCGTCTGCCGGTTCGACTGAGCCGCCCCCGCCGGTGCACGGCCGGCTCATCGGCGCACCCGCAGGCTGCGTACCGCGAAGGTCGCCCGCAGCCGGGCACGTC
>DASVVF010000915.1:0-6018 GCA_036386695.1 Catenuloplanes sp.
CACCCAGCACGTAGTAGCAGGCGAGCAGGAGGGCCGCGCCGAAGCCGGCGAGCACGCCCACCCCGTCGAGGCTCGGGTCACCCCAGATCTCGGCGACGCAGGCCAGCCCGGCCAGGCTGAGGGCGAGGCCCACCCACAGTCTGGCCCGGACCCGATGGTGCTGCCCGAACCGGGCCCAGAGGACAACCAGCAGCGGGGCGGTGTACTCGAAGAGCAGCGCGATGCCCACCGGCAGCCGGGAGATCGCCACGAAGTAGAGCATCGGGACGAGGAAGAACCCGGTCAGCCCGTACGCCACCAGTAGCGGCAGCTCGCGGCGGGTGGCCGCCAGCCGGCGTATCCCGGGCCGGAGGACCGCGCTGAGCAGGAGCAGTCCGGTGACCGCCCCGGCGGCGCGTAGCAGGGTCAGCTGGGGCGCGTCGATGCCGGTACGCAGGACGAGTTTCGAGACGGTTCCGTTGACGGCGAACAGGGCTCCGGAGCCGAGCACCATGACGACGCCCAGGGTCGGCCGCGCAGTCGCCACACCGGGTGAGGCTACCGGCCACCCGTCGTCGGCGGGCTGGTGGGCGGGGTACGAACACGTCGACGGCGATGTTGCGTTTTTGTCGGAGGGGGGGTGTACTCTCTCCAGTAGTTAGAACGAGTGTTCGAGTGAGTCGCACGCTTGTTCTAGCCACCCGGGAGGGGCGATTCGCGGCGCAACTCCCGGGGCGGTTCCGCGGAGAACCGCAACACGGGTCCGGACATTCGCGGGTCCGGGTCCATAGGCAGGACCGTCACCCGCCGCCCAACGACCCCCGGGCGGCGGGTGACGGACCCCGCCGGTCAAGCCGGCCGGGTGTGGTGTGGGGAAGCTTCACACCCGGCCGGCGGCCTCTGCTGTGCCTTCCTCCGCAGCAGTCGCCGCGGAGACGTCGCAGTCGAAATGGGAACGCGGAGGAGACAGACATGGCGAGCAACACGGCTCCGGCACCCACCGTCCCGGCTCACATGCTGCCGCACCGTACCCCCGCGCAGTTGCTCGTCATCGCCCGCCAGGGGCTGGCGGAGGCGGCGGACACCCGCCCCGACGGCCTGCGTTACGCCACCGCTCATCTGGCCGCCCTGCGGGCCGCCGCCGCGATGCTGGCAGCCCGGGCCCGGCCGGTCGCGCCGGCCCGTCGTAACCGGGTGACCAGCGTCTGGTCTTTGCTCGTGTTGGTCGCCCCCGAGTTCGGGGAGTGGGCCACCTACTTCGCCCTCGGCGCCAGCAAGCGCGCCGCCGCCGAAGCCGGCATCCCCCGGGTGGTCAGCGCCCGGGAGGCCGATGATCTGCTGCGCGCGGCGGAGCAGTTCGTCACGGTGGTGGAGGGCGCGCTCGGCATCGCCCACCAGCCCACCCTTGACGCCGCCGGCAGCCCTCTCGGCTCGCGCAGCCCTCTCGACGGCGGTTTGGCCGCCTGAGTCCGGCCCCGCTCACCCAGCCCGTCCGGTCCGACATCCGGGCCGACGGGGGGACGGCGGCGCACCGGAAGAGGTAGGTGGGTAGGAGCGGACAGCCGCTCTCGGCGACACGGGACGAGGTAGACCATGGCGGGCCAGCTGGTGATCGGGGCTGCCGCCCTGGCGGGGGCGGTGCGGCCGGCCAGCGGGCTCGACGAGGCCGGTGTGCACCGGGTGTTGCCGGTGGTTCCCGAACTGAGCGGCCTGTTGCCGGGTCGCGGCCTACGCCGGGGGAGCACCGTTGCCATCGCGACCGGCCGACCGTCGCCAGGTGGCGGCACCTCCCTGGTGCTTGCCCTGCTGGCTGCCGCGTCGCGGTCCGGGTCCTGGTGTGCGGTGGTCGGGGTGCCCGCTTTCGGGGTGCTCGCCGCCGCCGAGGTCGGCATCGCACTCGACCGGCTGGCGCTGATTCCCAACCCGGGTCCCGAGTGGGCCACCGTGGTGGCAGCCCTCATCGACGGCGTCGACGTGGTGGTGACCGCGGTTCCCGGCCCGGTCGCCGGGTCGGTGACCAGCCGGCTCGCGGCCCGGGCCCGTCAGCGGGGCAGCGTCCTGGTCCCGTACGGCCGGTGGGACGGCGCGGACGTGACGCTGCAGGTCATCCGGGGTAGGTGGGAAGGGCTCGGTCAAGGGCGGGGCCGGCTGCGCCGGCGCGAGGTGACCATCGCGGCGCGGGGACGGGGTGCCGCGGCCCGTCCCAAGGAGATCAAGGTGTGGATGCCGGCGGCCTCCGACGGCTTCAGCGCCGCGACCGCCGGCACGTACCGCCCGGTGCGCCCGACCGCCGGTGATGTCCCGAAGAGCGCCCGCCACCGTGCCACCTTCACCATCGTCGGCCCGGGTGCGGTGGCCGGCCCGGGTGCGGTGGCGGGTCAGGGTGCGGCGGCCGGGTCGCGATGATCACCGGACCACCCCGGACCATGCTGGTCTGGTGCCCCGACTGGCCGGTGATCGCTGCTGAGATCATCGACGGGGTACCCGCGGCGGGCCCGGTCGCCGTCCTGCACGCCAACCGGGTGGTCGTCTGCTCCGAGGCTGCCCGCGCCGCCGGGGTGCGCCGCGGTCTGCGTAAACGCGAGGCGCAGAGCCGGTGTGCGCAACTCACCGTGGTCGACCACGACCCGGGCCGCGACGCTCGCGCCTTCGAGCCGGTGGTCGCCGCGGTCGAGGAGGTCGCCGTCGGTGTCGAGGTGGTACGCCCCGGCGCCTGCGCCCTGGCCGCCCGCGGCCCGACCCGGTACTTCGGCGGCGAGGAGCAGGCCGCTGAACGGATCGTGGAGCAGGTTGCCCAGTCCTGCGCGGTGGAGAGCCAGGTGGGATTCGCCGACGGGGTCTTCGCCGCCGGCCTGGCGGCCCGCACCGGGGTCGTCGTCCCGCCGGGGGGCACCCCGGCGTTCCTGGCCGGGTTGCCGGTCGAGGCGCTCGACCGGCCGACGCTGACCGATCTGCTGCGCCGGCTGGGACTGCGTACCCTCGGCGACTTCGCGGCGTTGCCCGCCGGTGACGTGCTGACCCGGTTCGGCTTCGACGGCGCTCTGGCCCACCGGCTGGCAGCCGGGCATGACCATCGTCCGCTCGCGGTGCGCCGCCCGCCGCCCGACCTCGACGTCGTCGACACGTTCGACGAGCCGCTCGACCGGGTCGACGTGGCGGCGTTCGCCGCCCGGATCCTGGCCGAACGCCTGCAGGAGAAGCTCACCGCGTACGGGCTGGCCTGCACCCGGTTGGGTATCGAAGCGGTCACCGCCGACGGGCAGGAACTGCACCGGGTGTGGCGTCATGACGGGAGGCTCACCGCGGCGGCGATCGCCGAGCGGGTGCGCTGGCAGCTCGACGGGTGGTTGTCCGGGGCCCGCCGGTCCGCTCCGGCGCGTCCCACGGCCGGGATCGCCCGGCTCCGGCTGGTGCCCGACGGCGTGCTCGTCCACCTCGGACTGCAGCCCGGCCTGTGGGGTGACCCGGGCGTTGAACGCGAACGCGCGCACCGGGCGTTGAGTCGGGTGCAGGGCATCCTGGGCCCGGATGCGGTGGTCACCGGGGTGGTGGGTGGCGGCCGGTCCGTCGACGACCAGGTGCGGCTGGTGCCCTGGGGCGACGAGCGCACTCCGGCCCGCCCCGGGCCCCCGTCCGCCGGTGCGGCGGATCCGTCGGCGGCGGCACCGGACGCGTCCACTCCAGACCCGTCGGTACGGGCCCCGGACCCGTCGGCGGCGGTGCCGGAGCGATCGGCTGCGGTGCCGGACCCGTCGGTGGTGGCGGTGCCGGACCCGTCGGTGGTGGTGATGCGGGGTCCGTCGGTGGTGGTGGCGGCGGAGCGAGCGGTGGCGACGGGCCCGTCGGCGCCGGCCCGGACCGGTGGGCAACGGCGTGCGACCGGCGCGCTGGCGCGGCGTCCGGCGGGTACGGTGGCCCGCCGAGCGCCCGATCCGGCGGCCGGTCTGCCACCCTGGCCGGGGCGGTTGCCGCAGCCGGCGCCGGCGCTGGTACTGCCGCAGCCGCTGCCCGCCGTCGTCCACGACACCGCCGGCGAACCGGTGCGGGTCAGCGCCCGGTTGGAACTCACCGGCGCACCGGCACTGCTGTTCGTCGGTACCGCCCCGCCGGTCGAGATAACCGGCTGGGCCGGGCCCTGGCCGGTCGACGAGCGATGGTGGGCCCCGGCTGAGGCGCGCCGGCGGGCCCGGTTCCAGGTCGCTCTCGCCGACGGTCGGGCGTTGCTGCTGTCCCTGACCCGGGGGCAGTGGCTGGTGGAGGCGATCTATGACTAGCCCGTGGCCGGCGGGATCGCGCGCGGAGCACCGCCGATCTGCGTCCAGCCGCCCGTCGGGGCGGGCAGGAGCCGGCCGATGAGCTTCCACAACCCGAGGATGGCCTGGTCGGAACTGGAACGCACGCTGTCCGGGACCGGTTCCCAGGGCCGGCACCTGCACGTCGTCGACCCCCTGGCGGTGGACGGCGACGGTGGGGACTCACCGGCGTGGAGTCGTAAGCGTCAGCCGTACGAGCCGCCGGCGGTGGACCGGCCGCAGGACGCCGCGCCGTACGCGGAACTGCACTGCCACACCAACTTCAGCTTCCTCGACGGGGCAAGTCACCCGGAGGAACTGGCCGAGGAGGCCGCCCGGTTGGGGCTGACCGCCCTGGCGGTGACCGACCACGACGGCCTGTACGGCGTGGTGCGGTTCGCCGAGGCGGCCCGCGGCCTGCGGCTGCCCACCATCTTCGGCGCTGAACTGTCGCTGGGGCTGCCCGGGCCGCAGAACGGCGAGCCGGACCCGGCCGGGGAGCACCTGCTGGTCCTCGCGCACGGCCCGGAGGGCTATGCCCGGCTGGCGCGCACCATCTCCCGGGCCCACCTGCGGGGCGGCGAGAAGGGCCGACCGGTCTACGGGGACGTCGAGGAGATCGCCGCGGAGCTGCGCGACCACGTACTGCTGCTCACCGGCTGCCGTAAGGGCATGGTCCCGGCGGCGCTGGTCCGGGACGGGGAGGACGCGGCGGCGGCCCAGCTCGACCGGTTGACCGCGCTGTTCGGCGCGGACAACGTGGCCGTCGAGCTGACCGACCACGCCGACCCGCTCGACGGTGACCGTAACGACGCGCTGGCCGCTCTCGCCGGGGGGCGGGGGCTGCCCACGGTCGCCACCAACAACGTGCACTACGCCACCCCCGCGCGGCGCCGGCTGGCCACCGCCCTGGCGGCGGTCCGGGCCCGGCGCAGTCTGGACGAGATCGACGGTTGGCTGCCGGCGGCGGCCAGTGCGCACCTGCGGGGGGGCGCTGAGATGGCGGCCCGTTTCGCCCGGTACCCCGGTGCGGTCGAACGGGCCGCCGAGTTCGGCATCGAGTTGGCCTTCGACCTGAACCTGGTGGCGCCGAAGCTGCCCGACTACCCGGTGCCGGCCGGGCACACCGAGATGAGCTGGCTGCGTCAGCTGACCATGGACGGCGCGCTGGAACGCTACGGCCCGCCGGCGGCGGCCCCGGAGGCCTACCGGCAGCTCGACCACGAGCTGAACATGATCGAGGAGTTGGAGTTCCCCGGTTACTTCCTGGTCGTCTACGACATCGTCTCCTTCTGCCGCCAGCAGAACATCTACTGCCAGGGCCGTGGCTCGGCGGCCAACTCGGCGGTCTGTTACGCGCTGCGGATCACCAATGTGGACGCGGTGCGCCACGGGCTGCTCTTCGAGCGTTTCCTGGCCCCGGAACGCGACGGCCCTCCGGACATCGACGTCGACATCGAGTCCGACCGGCGCGAGGAGGTGATCCAGCACGTCTACACCAAGTACGGCCGGGAGCACACCGCGCAGGTCGCCAACGTCATCTCGTACCGGCCCCGCTCGGCGGTGCGGGACATCGCCAAGGCGTTCGGGTTCTCCACCGGCCAGCAGGATGCCTGGAGCAAGCAGATCGACCGCTGGGGCTCGATCGCGGCCGTCGACGTGGCGGAGATCCCCGAGCAGGTCATCGCGTACGCCAACGAACTGCAGACTTTCCCACGCCACCTGGGCATCCACTCCGGTGGGATGG
>DASVVF010000916.1:0-6511 GCA_036386695.1 Catenuloplanes sp.
AAACCGACGCACCACCATGAAGCGTTGGCGCGGTTCGGGGGCAGGCGCCGGATCACGGGGGCCTCCGACCGCGATCGTGACGATCGGAGGCAATACGTGGCACAGGCGAACCGGCTGATGGCCGTCGTCCTCACAACCGCCGCACTGCTCCTGCCCGCATCCGCAGCGGTTGCCGCACCGACCGCTGCGGACGCCGCCGGCGGTAGGCATCCAGCCCACGCACGCATCGCCTGGGCGCCCTGCCCCCAGGATGCGACCGCCGACTGCGGGACCCTCAAGGTCCCGGTCAACTGGGCCAGACCACACGGCCCGACCTTCGAGTTGGCCCTGGCCCGGCGCAAGGCCACCAACCCGGCCGCCCGGATCGGCTCCCTGGTGATCAACCCGGGTGGCCCGGGTGGGTCCGGTGTGGGCACGGTGCTCGGGCGCCAGCGGTTCACCAAGCAGCTCACCGAGCGGTTCGACATCGTGGGCTTCGACCCGCGCGGGGTGGGCGCCAGCAACCCGGTGATGTGCTCGTCGGAGCTGCTGGACGCGGCACCGAATCGGCTACTGAAGAGCCAGGCGGAGTTCGACCGGCTGGCCGCGTACAACCGGCGGTTGGCCGCCGACTGCCGGGCCCGCACCGGTCCGGTCTTCGACCACGTCGACACCGTGAGCGTCGTGCACGACATCGACGCCATCCGCGCCGCGCTGGGCGACCGGAAGCTGTCCTTCTTCGGGGTGTCCTACGGCACCCTGATGGCCCAGCAGTACGCGGAGCTGTACCCGCACCGGGTCCGCGCCCTGGTGCTCGACAGCAACATGGACCACAGCCTGGGCACCCGCGCCTTCCTGGACACCGAGTCGGCCACCGCCCAGGACTCGTTCAACGAGTTCGTCGCCGGGTGCGCCCGCGACGAGCGGTGCGCCCTGCACGGCCGCGACATCCGCGCGTTTTGGGCGAACCTGCTCGCCCGCGCGGACCGCGGCGAACTCGCCGGCGGAGAAATCGGATCGCTCGACCTGATCGGGCTGACGGTCGGATCGTTCTACGGGCCCAACTGGCTCGGTCTGGCCGAGTTCCTGGTCGCCCTGGACACCGGCGTGCCGCCGTCGGAGGAGCAGAAGCGCGCCGTGGGGGCGGACACCATGCCCGGCGTCGTTGCCAAGGCCAAGGCCTGGCGACAGCCGGCGGCGCCGGAGGAGCCGACCCCCGACGCGACGCACAACCCGTTCGCCGCGGTCTTCTGCCAGGACTGGGCGGTGCCGGTCCGCGACTACCGCGACTTCGCGCGGCACCTGGAGCGGCAGCGGCGGATCGCGCCGGACGTCCGGTTCTCGCCGCTGGCCCTGACCGCGGTGACGTCCTGCATCGGCTGGCCCGGGCGGGTGAACAACCCGCAGCACCGGTTGCGGGTCTCGCCGGTCAGCCCGACCCTGCTGATGGTCAACGCGTTGCACGACCCGGCCACCGCTTACCAGTGGGCCGTCAACGCCGCCCGGCAGATCGGCCGGGAGGCCGTGCTGCTCACCTACGAGGGTTGGGGTCACGGCGTCTACGGCCGGGAGCCCTGCGCGACCGGGGCGATCGACCGCTACCTGGTGGCCGGCACGCTGCCGGCACGGGGCACCCGGTGCGCCGGCGTTCTCCCGCAGCCGCCGGCGGAGCCGGGCCGGCGGGCGGCGGCGCCGGAGCGGCCGCCGGGCCCTGGTCCGAACATTCCCGGCTGGTTCTGGGGGGCCTGTCGGGGCGGGTCGGAGCGGAGCCAACTGGCGGGGCCCGGATAACCCGGGCCCCGCCAGCCGCCACGGTGATCCGGGCGCCGCCAGGGGGCCGGGGCGCCCTCATGGTGAGCGGTGTGCGGCGACCGGCGATACGACGTCGGCCGGCGGGGTGGCCGGTGACCGGCGGGCGACGAGTTCGAAGTGGACGGTCGGGCCGGTCCGGGCCCGCCCGACGCGGTGCGCCATCGGCACCAGCACGCCGTGCAGCAGCGGGTACTTGCGCCGCAGCGCCCGGGCCGCCCGCCCCCGTTCGGCGGCCGGCAGCAGCCGGGCGGTGGCCTCGATGGCGGCCCCGGTCGGGGCGCCGCGCGCCGTACACGGGGCGACAGTCACCACGGCGTCGCGGGCGATCCGCCGGGTCTTCCAGGCGCGCTGGAAGCTGCGCACGTACGCCCGGTCGCCGTCGACCGCGATGCTCACCGGCGTGCCGACCGGGGTGCCGTCGCGGCGGTACGTCGTGAGCAGGACCGTCTTCTGGCGGGTGAACGGCGCCCACGCCGGCGCAAGCGCGGTACGCACCTCCCCGACGACCCAGCCGAGCTCGCGCAGCCGGGCCAGCAGAGCCGCCCCCGCCGCCACCGCCAGCAGACCCACCAGCCAGGTCTGCGCCGGGCTGCCGCCGAGGTGCCCGTCGAGCGCGTGCACCACCGTGTGGGCGAGTCCGCCGACGAGGTATCCGGCCAGGGCGACCGCGACCGCGTCGGTCCAGACGGTTGCCAGCAGCAGGGTCAGCCCGATGCCGAGCTGGAACGCGCCGACGTCGTGGACGAAATGCCGGTGTGGCGGGAAGTTCACCAGCTCACTGAAGGGGTCCGGCCAGCCCAACGCCGACACTGCGACACCCGCCGTCAGCAGGCCGAGCAGGGCGGTGGTGGCCCGTACAGCGCGTCTCATGCCGGGTTGACGGGACAGCCCGTCGGGATGTGACACCGGGCGGCTGGGTGTCAGGGCGGCGGAAGTGGGCAAGGGGGAGGACAGTCGAGATCGGGAGGGTTTCGTGCTGCTGACCGTCGTGGCCGACTACGGCACCGGTGACCTGGCGTTCGCCGAGGTACGCCAGCGCCTCGCGCTGCTGCTGCCCGAAGCGGAGGTCACGGCGATCCCGGTGCCGCCGTTCGACACGGTCAGCGCCGGCTTCTGCGTGGCGCAGCTGGCGTTCGGTGCCGGGCCGGCCGACCGGGTGATCTACGCCAACGTCGCGCCGCGCCAGGACGTGGACCAGCCGCGGGAGGACAACGCGGGGGAGCGGCTGGTCGCCGCCCGGCTGCCGTCCGGTGTCCTGGTCGTCGGTGTCGCGGCGGGCTCCAGCCTGTCGTTCCTGGCCGACGAGGGGGTGCCGCTGCGGGCGGTGGAGGTGCCCGACGCCGGGTCGCAGTTCCGCTCCCGGGACGTCTTCCCCGCCGCGGTGGCGTCCCTGGCCCGCGGCGAGGACGACCTGCTCGGAGCGCCGGTCACGGTGGCGTCGCCGCCGCAGCGCTGCGTGGTCTACGTCGACGGCTACGGCAACCTCAAGACGAGCTGGTACGACCCTCCGGCGCCGAGCGGCACCCGGGTCCGGGTACGGATCGGCGAGCACACCGGCGAGGCGGTGGTCAGCGACGGCGTGTTCACCGTGCCCGCCGGGGAGGTGTCGTTCGCCCCCGGCAGCTCCGGATGGCCGCATCAGGGTGCGGACCGGGCCTGCTACGAACTGTTCGCCCGGGGGGCCAACGCGGCGGAGCTCTTCGGCTGGCCCGCCGCCGGTACGCCGGTTGAGGTCCAGCCCCGCTAGCCCCCCGACGTTCGCCGGAGTCGACCGGCGCGACGGCAGCGGGCCCGAGCGGTGGACCCGCCGTCAGCGCGTGCCGGCGGCGGCGGCGTACCGACGGGCCAGTTGCGCCGCGGCGTCGCGCAGCTCGACCGGCCCGACGATCTCCAGGTCGACGTCGAAACTCCCCAGCCAGGCCGCGAGCCCGCCCCACGACCACGAGCCGGCCAGCACCCGGCAGCGGTCCGGACCGAGCTCCTCGACCACTGCGTGGGCGCCGGCCCAGCGGGCGATCTGCCCGGCCGGCGCGTGCAGGATGACCTCCCCCCGGCACGGCGGTTCCGGGGCACGGAACTGGGCGGCCACGAAACTGGCGACGTCGGGCGCCGGCAGGGCCCGGGGGGTGAACCGGGGGCCGGTCGGGGTACGCGGCGTCAACCGGTCGACCCGGAAGGTGCGCCAGTCGCCCCGGTCGAGGTCCCAGCCCACCAGGTACCAGCGTCCGCCCCAGGTCACGACGTGGTGTGGCTCGACCCGGCGGACCGCCGGTGACGCCGACCCGTCGGTCGACGGGCCGGCCGGGGCGTAGTCGAACCGCAGCACCTCACGGGCCCGCACGGCCGTGCCGATCGCGATGAGGTGCCCGGTGTCCACCCGGGGCCCGGGTCGACCGGCCCCCCGGTCGACGGTGGTGACCCGCAACGCGTCGATCCGTTGACGCAGCCGGGCCGGCATCACCTGGCGCACGGTGGCCAGCGCCCGCAACGCCGCCTCCTCCACGCCGGTCACGGTCGTGGTGGCGGTTTGCAGGGCGACCGCCACGGCCACCGCCTGGTCCTGGTCGAACAGCAGCGGTGGGAGTTCGGTGCCGGCGTCCAGCCGGTATCCGCCGTCGGGGCCCTTGGTGGCCCGCACCGGATAGCCCAGCTCCCGCAGGCGGTCGACGTCGCGGCGGACCGTGCGCGCGCTCACCTCCAGCCGGGTCGCCAGGGCGTCGCCGGGCCAGTCGCGGCGGGCCTGCAGCAGGGAGAGCAATTTGAGCAGTCGCGCCGAGGTGTCCAGCATTCCCCCGACAATGCCACGGGTAGCGGACAGAAGCTGACCGCTACTGGTGGAAACGTCAGCGGTGTTCACCGAACGACCGCACCCCAGGAGGAACACCCGTGATCCGCACCCGATCGCTCACCAAGGACTTCGTGGTGGGCCGCAAACAGACCGTGCACGCCGTCCGTGCCGTCACCATCGAGATCGAGCGGGGGGAGCTGGTCGCCGTACTGGGGCCGAACGGTGCCGGCAAGACGACCGCCATGCGGATGCTGACCACCCTGATCAGCCCCACCTCCGGCAGTGCCACCGTCGCCGGGCACGACGTCGTGGCCGAGCCCGCCAAGGTGCGCCGACACATCGGCTACGTCGGCCAGGGCAACGGCGCCGGGCACGCTCAACGGGCCCGCGACGAGCTGCACAGCCAAGGCGTCATCTACGGCCTGGACCGCCGCGGCGCCCGGTCACGGGCCGGCGAACTCCTCGAGGCGCTGGAGCTCAGCGAGCTGGCCGACCGGAAGGTCTCCGAGTTCTCCGGTGGCCAGCGGCGGCGGCTCGACGTGGCGATGGGACTGGTGCACGCGCCGTCGCTGCTCTTTCTGGACGAGCCGTCGACCGGACTCGACCCGCACAACCGGGCCAACCTGTGGCAGCACATCCTGCGCCTGCGCGCCGCGTACGACATGACGGTGGTGCTGACCACGCACTACCTCGACGAGGCCGACTCGATGGCCGAACGGGTGGTGATCGTCGATCACGGCGAGGTGATCGCGGACGACACCGCCGAGGCCCTCAAGGCCAAACTCGCCGGCGACCGGATCGTGGTCACCGCCGCGGACGCCGGCGACGCCCCCGTCCGGTTGGCCCGGATCGCCGGTCAGCTGCCGGATGCGAGCGACGTGCTGCGCGACGGCACCCGCATCGAGGTACGGGTCGGCGACGGTCCCGCCGCGCTACCCGAGCTGATCACCGCCGCCCACCGGACCGGGGTGCGGGTGGCGACCGCCCAGGTGCACCGGCCCACGCTCGACGACGTTTTCCTCAACCTCACCGGCCGCAGCCTGCGCGAAGCCGGCAGCGACAGGATCGCAAAGGAAGCAGCCTGATGACCACCCTGACCGCACCCGCCACCGCCGGCCCGCACCGGGCGACCCCGCCCGGCGCCCGACGCAACCTCCTGCGTGACACTGTCATCGTCATGGTCCGGGAGCTGCGCCCGGTGCTGCGCAACCCGTTCTCGCTGGTCTTCGGCATGGTACAACCGCTGGTGTTCCTGGCGTTGTTCGGCCCGCTGCTGGTCGGCTCGCTCGGCGCAGCGGCCGGCGGGGCGCTGGGCGGCAGCGTGTGGCAGTGGTTCGTACCGGCGATCCTGGTGATGACCGCCCTGTTCAGCACCTCCACCACGGGCTCGAACCTGCTCTACGAGTTCCAGACCGGCGCCCACGAGCGGATCATGGTAACGCCGCTGTCCCGGCCGGCCATGCTGATCGGACGCTCGCTCAAGGAAATGGTGCCGCTGGCCGGTCAGGCGGTCATCATCATCGCGGTGATGATGCCGTTCGGGTTCCGGTTGCATCCGGTCGGCGCCCTGGTCGGGCTGGCGTTGCTGGCCGTCTTCGGGATGGGGCTGGGCTCGCTGAGCTACGCGCTGGCCATCGCTGTACGCAAGCAGGAATGGATGTTCTGGGTGGTGCAGCAGACGCTGCTTTTCCCGCTGATGATCCTCTCCGGGATGCTGCTGCCGCTGACCACCGGGCCGGGGTGGGTGCGGGCCGCGGCGAAGTTCAACCCGCTGGCCCACGTGGTCGACGCGGAGCGTGCCCTGTTCGCCGGTGACATCGGCGCCACCGCCGTGCTGGCCGGGTGGGCCGCGGCCCTGCTGACCGCGGCCGTCGGCCTCACCGTCGGCATCCGCGCCATGGCGCGCAGCGCCGACTGAGGCGACGCGGTGCG
>DASVVF010000917.1:0-14413 GCA_036386695.1 Catenuloplanes sp.
CAGGAAGTAGCTGGGGAAGAGCAGCCCCGCGCCCATGAACGCCACGATGAACACGAACATGGTCAGGGACGCCACGGTGAGGTTGCGGTTGCGGAACAGCCGCAGGTCCAGCAGCGGGTGCCGGGGCTTGAAGGAGTAGAGCACGAACGCGACGACCAGGGCCGCGCCGGCCAGCATCGGGGCCCAGACCTTGGTGGCGGCGAACGTCCCGGTCTCCGGCAGCGAGGACACGCCGTACAGGAACAGGGCCAGGCCGGGCGAGAGCATCAACATGCCGACGAAGTCGAACGCCTCCGACGGTTCCGGGCTGTCGCGCGGCAACGCCCACCAGGCGTAGAGCAGGGCGCCGGCACCGATCGGCACGTTGATCAGGAAGATCCAGTGCCAGCTCGCCACGTCGATCAGCCAACCGCCGAGGATCGGCCCGCCGATCGGGCCGAGCAGCATCGGGATGCCCAGGATCGCCATCAGCCGGCCGATCCGTTCCGGCCCGGCCGCCCTGGTCACGATCGTCATGCCGAGCGGCATCAGCATGCCGCCGCCGAGTCCCTGCAGGACCCGGTAGCCGATCAGCTGACCGATCGAGTCGGCGCTGGCGCACAGCGCCGAGCCCATGGTGAACAACGTCAGCGCGACCATGTAGAGCCGCTTGGTGCCGAACCGGTCCGCGGCCCAACCGGTCAGCGGGATGACGGTGGCCAGTGCCAGGGTGTAGCCGGTCATGGTCCAGGCGACCCGGGCGTACGAGGCGTCGAAAACACTCTGGAAGGTCGGCAGGGCGACACTCACGACGGTGACGTCCAGGATCGACATGATCGCGCCGAGGACGACAACCCCCGCGACCTTCAGGACAGCGCCGTCGATCTTGTTCGTCGACGCCGTGACCGGTGCACTGCTCACAGAGACTCTCCTGGTCAGGATGGCTGCGGGCGGCTGGTTCGCCGCGCACGGAAGCCTACGCCGGCCGGTGCGCCGCCCGGTGTCACCTCGGTCAACTGAGACCTGGCATACAGCCGGCACCGCTCGACACCGCCCCGGGCGCGCCGACCCGGTGAGCCGCCGGACGGCGCGCCGGGGCCGTGACCGGGAAAGCCGCCCGACCGGACGTAGCGTCGCGGGATGCGAAGCCCTACCCGGCCGGTGTCGTTGCTGCGGGCCCTGCGCTGCGACAACGAGACCGAGCTCTACGAGTTCTACGACCGGCTGCGCGCCGCCGATCCCTGCTCCTGGGACCGACCGCTGTCGGCCTGGGTCGTCACCAGTCACGACCTGGTCAGCCGCGCCGCCGGCGACCCCCGCCTGTCGTCCGTCCGCTATCCGGACCTGGCCGCCGTCGACGACGAGCTCCGCCCACTGGCGGCCGTCCTGAGTCGACAGATGCTCTACGCGGACGCCCCCGACCATCCCCGGTTGCGGGGCCTGGTCGCCAGGGCGTTCACCGCCCGGGCCGTCGAACTGCTGCGCGAACAGATCACCCGCACCGTGGACGGGATCCTGGACCGGGCATTGCCGCACGGGAAACTGGAGGTGATCGGGGACCTGGCGCACCCGTTACCGGTCAGCGTGATCTGTGACCTCCTCCAGGTCCCGGTCGCCGACCGCAGCCGGATGCGGGCCTGGTCGGCCGACATCGCGCTGGTCATCGGAAACGCCCGACTGGACCCGGAGCAGAACGCGGCGGCCACCCGCAGCATGGACGAGATCCTGGCGTACTTCGGCGAACTGCTCCAGCGCCAGCGCGCCGGCGCCGGGGGTGGCGTGCTGCCGGGACTGCTGGGCGCGCAGCGCGACGGCGCCGGGCTGACCCCCGACGAGGCACTGGCCAATACGGTGCTGCTGTTGATGGCCGGCCACGAGACCACCACCCACTTCATCGGCAACGCCGTGCTGGCGCTGCTGCGGCGGCCGGACCAGGCCGCGCGCCTGGTCACCGAGCCGGCGCTGATGCCGACCGCGATCGAGGAGTTGCTGCGCTTCCACAGCCCGCTGCAGCTCCTGCTGCGGCGCGCCCGGCACGACCTTGAGCTGGGCGGCCGGGCCATCGCGGCCGGGCAGCCGGTGCTGCTGGTCTGCGGGGCGGCCAACCGGGACCCGGCGGCCTTCCCGCAGCCCGATGTGCTGGACCTCGGCCGCACCGGCGCCCGGCACGTCGCCTTCGGCCATGGCCCCCACTTCTGCCTCGGCGCGGAGCTGGCCCGACTGGTGGGCGAGATCACCCTGCGGGCGATGTTCTCCCGCCTACCGCGGCTGCGGCTGGCGGGAGACGCCGACCCGGTCTGGCACCGCAGTCTCAACTTCCGCGGCCTGACCCGCCTCGACGTCCGCTGGACCGCGCCGCCGGTCCTGAGGCCGATCAGGGGGCGACCCGGCACTCCGCCAGCGTCCGCAGTGCCACCGCCCGCCCGTCCCGGCCGTCGGAGCTGACCGCCTGCTGCGGGTCCAGGTCACGGTAGATGTCGAAGAAGTGGGCGATCTCGACGAGTTGGTGCTCGGGCAGCTGCGCCAGCTCGTCGACGCCGGCGTAGGCGGGATCACCCTCGGGCACGCAGACCAGCTTCGCTTCCCGCCCGTGGCCGGTCATCACCCAGAAGACGCCGACAACCCGCGAGCGGACCCGCACCCCGGGGTACGTCGGCTCGACCATCAGCACCAGCGCGTCGAGGTTCTCACCGTCGGAACTCACCGTGTCGGGGACGTAGCCGTAGTCGGCCGGGAAGGCGAACGCCCCGGGCAGTCGACGGTCGAAGCGGACCCGTCCCCGCTCGTCCACCTCGTACTTGTTGCGACTGCCGTGCGGGACCTCGACCACCACGTCGACGATGGCGTCGGTGGTCACCGCAGCCACCCGGCGCCCTCGATCGTCCGCCACCAGGTGCAGCGGATCTGATGGGCCCCCCAGGCGTTCGGCTCGATGACCCCGCAGTACCACAGCTCGCGGTTCTCGGGACGCGGGTGCGGCTGCCCCGGGTCACCGACCGCGGAGCCGTGGCCCAGGAAGTGGGCGTGCACGTCGGCGACCACGGCACCGTGGCGCTCCGCCAGGTCGGTGAGGGTGGCGTTCAGCGCGCGCACGAGCCGGGGGGCGTCGGGCCACGGCGGCAGGGCCCCACCCGGGACCGCCCCGGTGTCGTCGCTCGGGTCGTACACGGTGGTCAGGACGATGCGCCCGGCGGAGCCGGCGGCGTCGCGGATCCGTCCCAGGACCGTGTCGCCGCGCTTGGCGACCATCCCGATCACCGCCCGGGCGGCCGCCGCGTCGCCGTAGGCACCCATCAGGTCGTTGCCGCCCATCGTCAGGGTCACCAGGTCGGGGCGCCGGTCGAGCCGGGGTAGCTGCCGGTCCAGGACGCCGGCGGTGGTGGCCCCGTCGTAGGTGAGGTCCAACGCCGACCAGCCCCGACCGGCCAGGTCCCGACCCGCCCAGTCGGGGAAGTCGGCGTCCCGGTTGCGGTGCAACAGGCTGGCCGCACCGCGGCCGGGACCGCCGGCGTAGACGTCGATGGACATGGAGTCGCCGAGCGCGACGTAGAGCTGTGTCACCACCTCATCTTCAACCCTGTCGGGTCACCGCGCAGCGGTGCCGCCCGCGCCGACGGCGGCCTCCCGTCCAGCGGGACCGACGGAGGCCCCCCCGTCCGGGGGGACCACGCTGCCCCCCACCGGGGCCGCCACCGGCGGGTGAGCCAACGGTCGGTCGGCCGTGGCGGCCCCGGTGGCCGCAACGGGGGAACGGCGGGCCGGCGGCTACCCGTGCAGCCCGCCGCCACACTGCTGGCAGAACCGGGCCTCCGGCGGATGCGGCGCACCACATGTCGGGCAGTGCCGCCCCGGCGCCTCCTGAGCCAGCCGCAGGGTGGAGCCGCCGGCGGCCAGGGCACCGTTCACCTCGGCGCCGGGCCGTTGTCCGGTGCCCGGGCCTTCGCCGACGGCCAGCGAAGGCGCCGATGACGGACCACCGGAAACCGTCCGTTCATCGGGGTCCGCGCCGAAGTCCGGACCCGCCGGACCTGGCCCGGCCGAGGCGGGGCCCACCGACACCGGCGCGGCCGACACCGGAGCAGCCCAGTCCGGCGCGGCGGACACCGGCGCAGCCGACACCGGCGCAGCCGGGGTGGTCGCCGGTGCGTCGAGGGTTGCGGCGGGCGACTGATAGGCCTGCCCGTTGACCGGCATGGTGGGCGTATTGGGAAGGTAGCCGGCCGGCTGGCCGGCGAAGGGCTGCCCGGCGCCGCCCGGGTACCCGACGGCCGGCCCACCCGGCTGCGCCGGCGCGCCGCGGCGGCGTCGGCGGGTACGCAGCAGCAGGAAAAGCCCGACCGCGAACGCGATGATGAGCAGCGCGATCCCGGCTACGACGGCGAGCACCACCACGAACGCGCTGCCGTTCGACTGGTCGGCGTCGCCGTACTGCTCACGGGCCTGCGCCGCCTTGGTCTTGTACTCCTGGGCCTGCCCGTGCGTCGGTGACAACGCCAGCACCTTGTCGAACGAGACGATAGCCGTCGTGTAGCGGCCGGCGAAGTAGTCGGTGAGGCCGCGGCGGAACGCCTGGTCGATGCCGCCCAGCTCGGGCTTGACGCCGTTGCGGGTGAGCAGCTCGGCCAGGTTGCTGGACGGTGCCAGGAAGTTGAACGCCTGCTCCTCACCGTTGACCTTGAAGCTGTTGACGCCGACGACGCGACCATCCAGGTTCACCGCCGGTCCGCCGCTCATGCCGCCGGACAACGCCGCACTGGTCTCGTAGACCGGGACGCTGCCGGAGGTCTTCTTGGCGCTGATCTGGCCGTCCTTGTTGGTGGGCTCGAAGCTCGCGTCGGTCACCTCGTCGGTGGAGCCGGGATAGCCGATGGACAGCACCCGGGTGCCGATCTGGATGTCCGTCGCCGCGGCCAGTTCCACCGCGGGCAGGTCGCTCGTCTCGACCTTCAGCAACGCGACGTCGCCCTGGGAGAGCGACCGGAAGTCGACCACCCGGGCCGGGACCACCTCGCCGGTGGTTTTGCCGCCGGCCGCGACGCCCCGCTGCATGAACACCTGACGCTCCAGCGGGGAGTCCTTGGCCTCGCCCTCCAGCCGCCAGTTCGCCTGCCCGAAGGCGAGCAGTTTGACCGGATCATTGCTGGTGTAGAGCTTCTGCTGAATCGACTCGTTCACCGCGGAGAGCAGGAAGCTGCGGCCGACGCCCTCCATGCCCGGATCGACGCAGTGCCCGGCGGTGGCGATGTAGCCGCTCGGGGCGATCCCGAAGCCGGTACACCGGGTCGTCACGGCGTACGGCTTGCCGTCGTTGAAGGGCTTGCCCGACTCGTCGAAGACGTACCCCTTCCAGTGCTGCTCCAGGTACACCACCGAAGGGCGGGCGAGGGCCGCGGCGCGCTCCTCCGGGGTCGTGGTGGGTCGGCCACCGGAGTCCTGGGCCAACGCGGGTCCCGCACCGGCCGTGGCGAGCGTCACCGCGACGATGCCGACCAGGGCCGACCGTGGTCCTGCTCCCATATCGTGCCTTCCTCCGTGACGATCGGAGCCGCGGAGACGCGACCCCTTTTCACCTCCTCATCGGCGTGTAACGGCGGCCGCCAAGAACTATCCGGCACGAGGAACGGGCGACGGCGGGTCGGCGCCCGCCACGCCGGGGAGTCCCCCTGGCGGATCGGCGTGGCGGGCTTCCCGGCGCAGCGGCGGGTCAGGTGCCGATGGCCGTGGCGTACCGGTCCGCTATGCCGGCGGAGTCGGCCAGCTCCGACTCGACCGCGGTCAGCGCGAAGTCCGCCACGTCGGCGCCCAGTTCCCGCAGCAGGCGGCGCAACGCCGCCTCGGTCGCGTCGGCCTGCGGCTGGATTCCGGCGGTCACCACCGGCACCGCGAACGTTCCGGCGAGGGCGTTCGGCGGCAGTTGATCGAGCAACACCTTGAGCACCCCGGTGTAGCTGCCCTTGTACGTCGGGGTGGCCACCACCAGCAGGCCGGTGTCCTGCAGAGCCGCCAGCGCGGCCCGGGTCGCCGCGTCCCCCGGCGTGAGCAGTCCGGGCCCGAGTTCCGCGACGTCGACGGTGACCGGCGCGGCCGTGCCCCGCCGGGCGGCGAACGTGTCGCCGAGGGCGCGGGCGAGCGCCAGGGTCCGCGACCCGGTGCGTGGGTGACCGGACACCACGACGAGATCGGACATGTCGTCCTCCGGTTGCCTGGAAGGGTCCATAACCATCACCGTTCGCCCGGGTGGCCGCGCTGTCAACGCCGGTCCCATATCCTAGTTATCCCATGGATTATTCCAGGTATTCCGACCGCTCCGGAGCGGCCGCGGTCAGGGGCAGTGACCGGGCGCGCAGGTGCGCGCGTTCGCCCTGCCGGCCGAAGAGGCTCAGCACCTCCACCGCGCCGGCGTCGGCGCTGCCGAACCAGTGCGGCACCCGGGTGTCGAACTCGGCCGCCTCGCCCGAGGTGAGCACCAGGTCCTGGGTGCCCAGGACCAGCCGGAGGCGCCCGCTGAGCACGTAGACCCACTCGTAGCCCTCGTGGCTCTGCGGCTGCGGGTCCACCGGCCGGCGGGCACCCGGAATGATCAGCTTGTACGCCTGGACGCCGCCCGCGCGGCGGGTCAGCGGCACGAGCGTCATCCCGTTGCGGGTGACCGGCCGCAGATGGACCCGGGGATCACCGGTCGGCGGCGCCCCGACGAGTTCGTCGATCTGGACCCCGTAGGTGCGGGCCAACGGCAACAGCAGCTCAAGGGTGGGGCGGCGCTGGCCGGACTCCAGCCGGGACAGCGTCGAGACCGAGATCCCGGTCGCCGCCGAGAGGTCGGTCAGGGTGGTCTCCCGCTGCTGGCGCAGGGTACGCAGCCGGGGTCCGACCGCGCTGAGCACACCGTCCAGGTCCTCGTCCATCGTCCCAGTTTGCCACAACGGCAAGAATGTTTGCGCCATGCGTCGGTGGCGGCGCATGGTGGGCGTGGAGGTGGTCGCTATGACCCAGGTACCGGCAGAACAGTTGACCGGGACGTTCGATGTGGCGGTGATCGGTGGCGGGGCCGCCGGGCTGAGCGCGGCGATCGTCCTCGGGCGGGCCCGCCGCTCGGTGATCGTGATCGACGCGGGATCCCCGCGCAACGCCCCGGCCGCCGGCGTGCACGGGTTCCTGTCCCGCGACGGCATCAGCCCGGCCGAACTGATCCAGGTCGGAGGCAAGGAGTTTGACCACTACGGTGGCCGCCTGGTCCAGGGTACGGCCCTGGGCGCCCGGCGCACCACGGACGGCTTCGAGGTGACCGTCGACAACGCCGCACCGATCACCGCCCGGCGCCTGCTGGTCACCACCGGCCTGGTCGACGAGCTGCCGGACCTTCCCGGGGTGCGCGAACGGTGGGGCCGCGACGTGCTGCACTGCCCGTACTGCCACGGCTGGGAGATCCGCGACCAGCCGGTCGCCATCCTGGGCACCGGTGAGCACGCCGTCCACCAGGCGTTGCTGTTCCGGCAGTGGACGTCCGACCTGGTGCTGTTCACCCACACCGCGCCGGCCCTGACCGACGGGCAGACCGAGCAACTGGCCGCCCGTGACATCCGGGTCGTCACCGGGACGGTGGCGTCCCTCGAGGTCGCGGATGACCGCCTGACCGGGGTACGGCTGACCGACGGCACGGTCGTCGCCCGCCGGGCGGTGGTGGTGTCACCCCGGTTCGTCGCCTCGGCAGGGGTGTTGACAAGTCTGGGGCTGGGCACCACCGACCACCCGTTGGGCGTCGGAGAGTTCGTTGCCGCCGACCCGACCGGCCTCACCCCGGTCCCGGGGGTGTGGGTGGCCGGCAACGTCACCGACCTGACCGCCCAGGTCGTCGTCGCGGCCGCCGCCGGGGCGACCGCGGCCGGCGCGATCAACGCCGACCTGATCGCCGAGGACACCCGGCGCGCTGTCGACGACTACCGGCACCGGCGTCCGGACCCGGCGCGGGCGGCGCCCGCGGCGCACGCCCCGACAACGGGACAACCGGGCCACCCGCACACCGGACGACCGGACCACCAGCCCGGCGGGCCCCATGGCCACCAGCCCGGCGGGGACCACGCCGTCCTGTTCACCGAGGAATTCTGGGACGACCGGTACCGCTCCGCGGATCGGATCTGGAGCGGCGAGCCGAACCCGCACCTGGTCGCCACCGCCACGGATCTCCCGCCGGCATCCGCGTTGGACGTCGGCAGCGGCGAAGGAGCCGACGCGATCTGGCTGGCCAGCCGCGGCTGGCAGGTCACCGGGATCGACGTGTCCGGTGTGGCGCTGGGCCGCGCCGCCGCCCGGGCCGCCGAGGCCGGGGCCGGGGTTCCCGAGCGGATCACCTGGCGGCGGACCGACGTACGGTCCTGGGATCCGGGACCGCGGCGCTTCGACCTGGTGTCGGCGCAGTTCCTGCACCTGCCCCGGCCCGACCTCGACGCGCTGCACCGCCGGCTGGCCGCGGCCGTCCGGCCCGGCGGCACGCTCCTGATCGTCGGCCACCACCCGTCCGATCTGGACACGTCGATGGGCCGCCCCCAGCTACGGGACCTGATGTTCACCGCGCAGGAGATCGCGGCAACCCTCGACCCCGACGAGTGGCGCATCGTCAGCGCCGCCGCTCCGGGACGCCGGACCCTGGACCCCGACGGCCGCTCCATCACCATCAACGACGCGGTGCTGCATGCCGTCCGGCGGCACTGAACATCCACACTCCGCCCGGGCGGCGCACGGGGGCGGCGGCACCGGGGCGGCGGCACCGGTAGCCGGCGCGGCCGCGCTCAGCCGCTGACCGGCGCGGTCACGCCAACGGTGGCGGCGGGACCGCGCTCAGCGGCTGACCGGCGCGGCCGTCATCGCCTGCGGCGGCGCGGGTGTCCGTTCGGCCACCGGCGGCTGCGCCTGCTCGCGCGGCGGCAGGATCAGCTTGTATCCCACCTGCCGCACCGTGCCGATCATCGACTCGTACTCGCTGCCGAGCTTGGCGCGCAGCCGCCGGACGTGGACGTCCACGGTCCGGGCACCACCGAAATAGTCGTAGCCCCACACCTCACGGAGCAGCTGGTCGCGGGTGAAGACCCGGCCGGGATGCTGGGCCAGGTATTTCAACAGCTCGAACTCCTTGTACGTCAGATCGAGCGGCCGACCGCGCAGCCGGGCGGCGTAGGTGTCCGGGTCGATGGTGAGGTCGCCGGCGCGCACCTTCTCCCCTGGTCCGCCGCCGGTCGCTTCCGACCGGCGGCCGACCGCCAGCCGCAGCCGGGCGTCGACCTCGGCCGGGCCGGCGCCACAGAGCACGACGTCGTCCAGCCCCCAGTCGGGGGAGACGGCCACCAGCCCGGACTCCTCGACCACGGCCAGCAGCGGCACGTCCAGGCCGGTGGCCCGCAACAGTCGGCAGGTCCCCCGGGCGTCGGCCAGCTGCCGCCGGGCGTCGACCAGCACCACGTCCGGGCGGGGGCCGGCCAGCAGCACCCGGACGTCGAACTCGGCGGTCCGCACCGAGTACGGGAGCAGGTCCAGGGCGGGCAGCAACGACCCGGACGGCGCACCGGTCGGCCGGGCCAGCAGTACGAGGATCTCCACGCGCTCCCCCTTCAGCCGGCCCGGGATGGCCGGTTGACCCGCAGCCTCCCGCGTCCAGGTTTCCGGGCGGTAACCACCGCGCGACAGCCCCCCACCGCATCACCCGCGCCGGCCCGCCCACCCCGGCCGGTCACCGCCGGCCGGTCACCGCGGTTCGTAGGCGAGGTTGGGGCGCAGCCAGCGCTCCACCTCGGACAGCTCCATCCCCCGCCGCACGGCGTACTCCTCGATCTGGTCCCGCCCGACGCGGCCCACCGTGAAGTACCGCGACGCCGGGTGGGCGAACAGCAGCCCGCTGACGCTGGCCGCCGGGGTCATCGCGAACGACTCGGTCAGGCCCATGCCGAGTTCCGAGGCCGCGAGCAGGTCGAAGAGCTGCTGCTTCTCACTGTGGTCGGGGCTGGCCGGGTACCCCAGGGCCGGGCGGATACCGCGGAACCGCTCAGCGTGCAGATCCTCGATCGCCGGGTCGGCGTCCGGCTCGTACCAGTCCCGCCGGGCCTGCAGGTGGATGTGTTCGGCGAACGCCTCGGCGAGCCGGTCGGCGAGGGCCTTCACCATGATGGCGCGGTAGTCGTCGTGTCGGGCCTCGAAGCTCGCGGCGAGCTCCTCGGCGCCGTGGATCGCCACCGCGAAGCCGCCCAGGTGATCTCCGGCCGGGGCGACGTAGTCGGCGAGGCTGCGGTTCGGGCGGCCGGTCGGCTTGGCCGTCTGCTGCCGCAGCATCGGGAAACGCAGGCCCGGGTCGGTGTCGACGACGATGTCGTCACCCTCGCTGTGCGCCGGCCAGAAGGCGTACGCCCCCCGGGCCTGGAACGACCCGTCGGCGATGATCTGGTCGAGCAGGGTGTTCGCGTCGTCGAACAGCTCGCGGGCCACCGGCTGGTCCAGGATCGCCGGGTACTTGCCCTTGAGTTCCCAGGCGAGGAAGAGGAACTGCCAGTCGATCATCGGGCGCAGGGCGGTCAGGTCCGGCGCGACCGTACGGATGCCGGTGAACACGGGTACGGGCAGCGCGTCGAACTCCACCTGTTCGCGGTTGGCGCGGGCCTGCTCCAGGGTCAACAGGGGCTGGCGTTGCCGGTTAGCGTGCTGCTCACGCAGCCGTTCCTGCTCGAGGCGGTTGCTGGTGTCCAGCGCCTCGGCCCGGTCGTCGTTCATCAGGTCCGAGACCACGCCGACCACCCGGGAGGCGTCGAGCACGTGCACCGTGCTGGCGCCGTACGCCGGGGCGATCCGCACCGCGGTGTGCTGACGGGACGTGGTCGCACCGCCGATCAGCAGCGGCAGCTTGAGCCCGCGGCGCTGCATCTCGGCGGCGACGGTGACCATCTCGTCCAGCGACGGGGTGATCAGACCGGACAGCCCGATCGCGTCGGCGCCCTCCGCCACGGCGGTGTCCAGGATCTTCGCCGCCGGCACCATCACGCCCAGGTCGATGACCTCGTAGTTGTTGCAGCCCAGCACCACCCCGACGATGTTCTTGCCGATGTCGTGCACATCGCCCTTGACGGTGGCCAGCACCACCTTGCCCTGGCCCCGACCGACGTCGACGCGCCCTTCCAGCCGGGCCTGCTCCTTCTCGGCGGCCATGTACGGCTCCAGGTACGCCACCGAGCGCTTCATCACCCGGGCGCTCTTGACGACCTGCGGGAGGAACATCTTCCCGGCCCCGAACAGGTCACCGACGATCTTCATGCCGTCCATCAGCGGGCCCTCGATCACGTCGAGGGGTCGGGCCGCCTGCTGGCGCGCCTCCTCGGTGTCGTCCTCGATGAAGTCGACGATGCCGTGGACCAGCGCGTGGGCCAGCCGCTGCCGCACCGGGGCCTCCCGCCAGGCCAGGTCGACGACCCGGCGGGTGGCCGACCCGCTGACCGTCTCGGCGAAGGTGACCAGGCGGTCGGTGGCGTCCTCGCGCCGGTCGAAGATCACGTCTTCGACCAGTTCCAGCAGGTCGGCGGGGATGTCCTGGTACACGGTCAATTGCCCGGCGTTGACGATGCCCATGTCCAGGCCGGCCCGCACGGCGTGGAAGAGGAACGCCGAGTGCATCGCCTCGCGGACCACGTCGTTGCCGCGGAACGAGAACGACAGGTTGGAGATGCCGCCGCTGGTGCGTGCGCCCGGGCAGCGCGCCTTGATCAGGGGCAGCGCGTCGATGAACGCCTTGGCGTACCCGTTGTGTTCGGCGATGCCGGTGGCCACGGCCAGCACGTTCGGGTCGAACACGATGTCCTCGGCGGCGAACCCGGCCTGCTGGGTGAGCAGGTCGTACGCCCGCCCGCAGATCGAGACCTTGCGTTCGGTGGTGTCGGCCTGGCCGAGTTCGTCGAAGGCCATGACAACCACGCCGGCGCCGTAGTCACGGACGCGCCGGGCCTGCTCCAGGAACGGGCCCTCGCCCTCCTTGAGGCTGATCGAGTTGACCACGCCCTTGCCCTGCACGCACTTGAGGCCGGCCTCCAGCACGCTCCACCGGGAGCTGTCCACCATGATCGGGATCCGGGCGACCTCCGGCTCGGTGGCGATCAGGTTCAGGAAGGTGGTCATCGCCCGCTCGCTGTCGAGCAGGTCGGCGTCCATGTTCACGTCGAGCAGGTTGGCGCCCCCGCGGACCTGCTCCAACGCGACGTCGACGGCGCCCTGGTGGTCGTCGCCCTCGATCAGCCGCCGGAACCGGGCCGAGCCGGTCACGTTGGTGCGCTCACCGATCATGACGAAGCCGGTGTCCGGCCCGATCGCGAACGGCTCCAGGCCGCTGAACCGGGTGGCCGGCGGCGGCGCGGCCACCGCGCGCGGTGGCGCACCGGACACGGCGGCGGCGATCCGGGCGATGTGCGCCGGGGTGGTCCCGCAGCAGCCGCCGACGATGTTGACCAGCCCGGAGTGGGCGAACTCACGAAGCATTCCGGCGGTCTCGTCCGGCGTCTGGTCGTAGCCGCCGAAGGCGTTGGGCAGGCCGGCGTTCGGGTGGCAGGCGACGAAGGTGTCGGCGAAGCGGGCGAGTTCGGCGACGTGCGGGCGCATCTCCTCGGCCCCCAGCGAGCAGTTCACCCCGACGACCAGCGGTTGGGCCCGCTCGATCGAACGCCAGAAGGCCTCGACGGTCTGCCCCGACAAGGTCCGGCCGCTGAGGTCGACGATCGTCACCGAGATCCACAGCGGGAGCTGCGGGGCCACCTCGCGGGCGGCGGCGATGGCTGCCTTCGCGTTGAGCGTGTCGAAGATCGTCTCGATCAGCAGCAGGTCGACGCCCCCCTCGGCCAGGGCCTCGATCTGCTCGGCGTACGACGCCCGGACCTGGTCGAAGGTGACGGCCCGGTAGGCGGGGTCCTCGACCCGCGGCGACAGCGACAGGGTGACGTTCAGCGGGCCGATCGAACCGGCGACGAACCGCCCGCCGAACTCGTCGGCGGCCTGGCGGGCGAGCTGGGCGCCCCGCACGTTCATCTCCCGGACCAGCGACTCCAGCCCGTAGTCGGACTGCCCGATGCTGGTCGCGGTGAAGGTGTTGGTGGTGGTGATGTCGGCGCCGGCGGCCAGATACTGCCGGTGCACGTCGAGGATCACGTCCGGCCGGGTCAGGTTCAGCAGGTCCGGGTCACCGGTCAGGTCGCGTGGGTGGTCGACGAACCGGTCACCGCGGTAGTCCGCCGGGGTCAGCTGCGCCCCCTGCAGCATCGTGCCCCAGGCGCCGTCCAACACCGCGATCCGCTGGCCGAGCAACGCCCGCAGCGCCTGCGCGCTCTCACCGTGACTAGGCGAAACGCTCACGAGACCACCTCCGTGTATCCGGAGGCGCCCTTACGTCTGGAACCAGGCCGAGCGTGGCGGACCGGGGTCCGTCGCAGCGCCTCTCGACCCGAGCGCCGATTTTACCCCACGCGGCGCCGCCCGTCGTGCACGGCCGCCGGGCGCGCCACCTCCTGCGCGCCCGGCGGGTCCGGACCGGGACGCGCACACCGCCCGTAAGCAGGCATTCCGGTACGCGTGCCGCATCGCCCGAGGCCTGGTCTGGCGGGTCAGCTCAACCCCGCGACAGCCGCCGTGACCCTGATCCGGAGGTCCTCCGGCAGGGGTGCGTACCCCAATCCGACCGCCGCCGCCTGCCCGGCCGGGCTGGAGGTGTAGGTCAGGAAACTCTTCACCAGGGCCAGCGACCCGGGCGGCGTACCGGTCCGGCAGACCACCTCGTAGGTCACCAGGATCACCGGGTACGCCCCGGCGGCAGTGGTCCGGTAGTCGATGCTGAGCTGCAGGTCTCCACCGGTGCCCGTGCTCCTGGCCCCGGCGACGGTCCGGCTGGCCGCCTCGTCGGTCAACGCGACGAACTCGCCGGCGCCGTTGCCGATGCTGGCCGTGGCAAGATCGTGGAACCGCGCGTAGGACGCCTCGACGTAGCCGATGGCGCCGTCGGACCGGTCGACCGTCATGGCGACCCGGTTGCTGCCCCGCTGGGCGCTGCCGCCGTCGGCCGGCCAGGTGCTGTTGGCCCCGAAGCGCCAGTCGTCGGGCGCGGTCGCCGCCAGGAACCGGGTGAAGTTGTCCGTGGTGCCGGAGCTGTCGGAACGGTGCACCGGACGGATCTTCGTCGACGGCAGGGCGGCAACGGGATTGTCCATGACGATCGCCGGGTCGTCCCAGACCGTCACCGTGCCGGCGAAGATCTTCGCGACGGTGGCCGGCCTCAGATACAGGTCCGTGACCCCGGTGACGTTGTACACGACCGCGATCGGGCTGACCACCATCGGCAGGTGGATGGCCGGCCCGGCGCCGCATCGGGAATCGGCGCGCGGCCGGTCGGCGGCGGAGAGCGGGGAGTCGGACCCGGCGAAGTCAC
>DASVVF010000918.1:0-3636 GCA_036386695.1 Catenuloplanes sp.
GCTCCGGAGGGGTGCCGAGCGCCCGCTGGGTCGGGGTCAGCCATTCCAGCCAGATGTCCACCACGTCGGGCGTCGGTTGCCGGAGTTCCAGGGTGAAGTCGTACAGCGTGCCGCCGATCAGCTCGACGTCCGCGGTCAGCGGTGGCGCCCCGCCGTGCACCGTGCCCTCGACGAGCACCGCGCCGTCGAGGACCAGCCGCACGTCTCCGGCGCCGCTCAGTGCCATCGTGCAGGTGCCCGACTCCGCGGCGGCGATCCGGCCCTGCCAGCGTACGCTGTACGGCCGTCCCGCCAGCTCCGGCGGCAGGTCGCCGAACCAGCTCATCTTGAGGTCGTCGGTCAGCCGGCGGGACACCTGCCGGTTGAAGTTCGTGCCCTCGAAGTAGGTCACGTCGGCGGCCGGCGCGTTTACGCCGCGCACCGAGTCCGGGGGGAGTAGCTCGTAGGTGGTGCGAGCGGTGCGGAGCAGGGGCCGGTCGACGACGCGGACCAGCAGCGCCCGTCCGAACATGAACTGCTCCGGCCGGTCGCGGGCCTGTGCGTCGTCCGGGAAGTCGAGTACCAGGGGGCGGAGGAGGGTGTCGCCGTCGTGCGTCACCGCCGCCGCGGCGCTGTAGATGTAGGGCAGCAGCGCGTAGCGCAGCCGCAGCATCGCCGCCAGCGCGTCGTACACCGGGTCGCCGGGCTCGCCGAAGGCCCAGACGTGGCGGGGAATCTGCGAGCCGTGAGCGCGGAAGATCGGCAGCATCGCGCCGAACTGGAACCAGCGGACGTACAGTTCGCGGTAGGCGGGATCGTGCGGGGCGTCCGGATAACGGTGGTCGACGAGGAACGCCCCGATGTCACAGGTCCAGTACGGGATGCCGGACAGAGCGAAGTTCTGTGCGGCGATGAGCTGGTCGCGCAGCGTCTGCCAGCTTGCGTGGATGTCCCCCGACCAGGTCACCGAGCCGTACGCCTGCTGCCCGGCGTACGCGGAACGGCTCAGCAGGAACGGCCGGGTCTGCGGCCGCTCCCGGCGCATCGCTTCGAACAGTCCCCGGTTGTGCCGGTATGAGAACGTCAGCAGGTCCTCCTCGATCGGGCCGGCGGCCGACGATCCGTTCGCCGTGTAGGCCCGCGCGGTGACGTAGCGGTCTCCCGTGGTGCGGAACTCCGGTTCGTTGCCGTCGGTCCACAGCCCGTCGACACCTACGTCGATGAGTCCGGCTCGGACATGCCGCCAGTAGATCTCCCGGGCTTCGGGCGAGGTGGCGTCGTACACCCGTCCGCCGCTGTGGTGCGGCCCGGTGAAGAGCAGACCCGCGTCGTCGAGTTCCCGGTACACCGCTGACGCCGGACCCAACGCCGGCCAGACCGAGGCGATGATGCGTACGCCGTCGGCGTGCAGCCGGTCGACCATGCCGCGGGGGTCCGGGAACATGTCCGGGTCGAACACCATCCCGCTCCACAACTCGTTGCCACCCCAGTACCGCCAGTCCAGCACGACCACGTCGAGCGGCAGGTCGCGCTTGCGGTAGCCGGCGGCGATGTCGAGTACCTCCCGCTCGGTGCCGTAGCGCTCCTGGCTCTGCCAGTAGCCGTACGCCCACCGTCCGAACAGCGGTGCCGGCCCCGTGAGCCGCCGGTAACCGCGGATGACCTCGGCGAGGTCCGGTCCGAGACAGACGTGGTAGCGGACGAGCCCGCCGGCGACCGAGTGGAAGGTGATCCGCGTGCCCGCCGAGCGGAAGTGGGCCGCCGTCCCGGTGTCCCACAACAGTCCCCAGCCGCCGGTCGAGACCAGGAACGGGTTCACCGCGTCGCTGTTGGACTGCGCGAGGAACACCGCGGCGCCACGGTAGTCGAACGGGGCCGCGCGGAACTGGCCGAGGCCGTGCAGCGCCTCGTCGGCGCCGATGGTGAACGCCTGCACCGCACCGACACCGGTGCCGGGCAGCGGCCGCGGTGCGGGCGCCTCGGCGAGCCGCGACGAGCCGGTCTCGTCCTGGAAGCTCAGCGCCCCGGAGCGCAGGTCGGCGAGGACGGTGACCCCACCGCCGGTGAGCCGCAGGGTCGTGTCCCGCCGGGTGATCGTGACGGTCGGCGCGTCGGCCGAGGGGTCGGCGAAGAATCCGCGATACGCGGCTGGGTCGCCCGCGCACCGCACCACGCTTGCCACCCCCGGCACCGGGATGCGTACCTCGATGTTGCCGCCGGCGTGCCGCAGTCGCACCCCGTGGGGGATGCGCGTCCACTCCACGCCCACCGCGACGTCGTTCCGTTCGGTCACCGGTTCTCCTCAGACGTCGTGCAGGAAGGGTTCAGCACCCAGCGGGCCGGACCAGTCGTAGGTGACCTCGCGGTCGCCGACGCGCCAGCGCCGCGGCGTCGCGTTTCCCACCGCGTCCAACGGCTCGACGCCACCCGCCGTCCCGCCGTCGAGGGCCACCGCCAGTGCGGCACGGATGTCGTCGGTCACGGCGTCGTCGAGGCTGGCCGGATCGATCGACAGGAACAGGGCCGTGCCGGAGCGGGCCACCAGGTCGAGGAACTGACGGTTCGACGACCACGGCGTCTGCGGTGTAGCCGGTACGCAGTCGGCGTCGGCGACGAAGAACCGGCCGTGCTGCGGCAGCCGGGCGGCGAGGGTGTTGACCCCCATGCGCCGGGTGCGTTCCCAGTGCCGGCCCGACGTGTCGTCGCCGATGCGCTGGACGTCGACCAGGCCGGCCGCCAGATGTCCGACGGTGTTGCACCCGATCACCACGCTGTCCGGGGTGGCGTCGCTTATCCGGCGGTAGAACGCGCTGATTATCTCCGCGGTCGTCCGGCTCCGGTCGGTGAAGGTGAACTGCCCGGACCCCATGGCCGGACCGAACGCCGGCGCGAAGGCGCCGGTGACGTCGAACGTCGAGAAGTCGTGCTTGACCAGTTCGTAGCCCCAGTCGCGGAACCGGGCCAGGTCCGCCGTCACCTCGTCCAGCACCGCGGGCAGGCTGGGGTCGAGGGGGTAGCCGACATCGGTGTGGACCGGATGTGTCAGTTCTGTGCGTTCGCGTGAGAGCAACGGCCGGTACCAGAGGCCCGGCCGGGCGCCCTCGGCCCGGATCCGGTGGGCGACCGCCGCCATGTCGGCGAAGCTGTTCTTGCCGTGCTGCCACGGGCCGCCGTCGCAAGAGCTGTCGCCGACGCCCCAGCCGGCGTCGATGACGCTGAACGGCGCGACCGGATGACCGTCGCACAGTCGCACGATCGTGCGGGCGTCGCCGACCACCGCGTCGGCGTCGAAGCCGTGGCCGTAGGCGTAGTACCAGTTGTTCGCGCCGACGACCGGACCGGTCGCGGGACGCAGCGACGGCGGCGCGAGCGCCGCGGTCAGCTCGTCCAGCACGGCGTAGGGCCGCCGGGTCGACGAGATCGAGACCAGTTCGGCGATGGGCAGTTCCCGGGCGCCCAGCCGGACCGGCCGGCTCCCGGAGCGGACATCGGCCCACAGCGTGACGCCGTCGACGTCGACGGTCCAGGAGCACCAGGCGGCGGGCCCGGTGCGTACCCCCGCTCCGGTCGTGCGGCCGGTCGCGGCGTCCCAGGCCAGCCACAGCCAGGGGAGCACCCGGTGCGCGACCACTCCGGTCCAGGTGCCGTCGCCGTAGG
>DASVVF010000919.1:0-4839 GCA_036386695.1 Catenuloplanes sp.
CGGCGGCGTCGCGTTGCCCGCCGCCGCCTGATCGACGACGCCGGTCGCGCTTTACCCGACGATCGGGGACTAACGCGGTAAATGGTGATCCGATGCAGTCGGTAACTGAGTCATCGACAATGCGGAATCAGACGGACAGCAGAACGCCCCGGAGGAGAGGCTCCGGGGCGTTGATGCGTGGGTAGGTTTTCAGGCGGAGTGAGCGCGGACCCGAAGGCCGCCGCGACGCTTGACGGCGCGCCGTTCCTCTTCGCTCATCCCGCCCCAGACGCCGGCGTCCTGACCTGACTCAAGTGCCCACTGCAGGCACTCGTCGGTCACGGAGCACCGCCGGCAGACGGCCTTGGCCTGCTCGACCTGCAGGAGCGCGGGGCCTGACGTCCCAATTGGGAAGAACAGCTCCGGGTCCTCGTCGCGGCAGACAGCATGGTGGCGCCAGTCCATGGCGGCAACACTCCTCGTTCTGGATCGGTGGCAGTTAGTGCGTTCTTTTTCCCTATATGCATCCGCGTAACCGATCACCACTCTGGGCAGTCATCTGATCGGCAACGCGTGAGCGGGCTCTCTCACCTATAGAACGTTCCCCGGCCCATCACGTAATGGGGCATGGCCGGCTAACATCCGGTTCACTCGTTCGCTTGTGAATGCTTTCACGAACTCTGTCGATGTCAAGGGGGCTATCCCAAAATTTCCGACCGGTGAGCAAGCTCACGACCCGTTTGTCCGGTTTCCCGACGCTCCGGGTTCCGGTGCAGGACAGCCTGTAGTCAATGTAGTACGGTGCCCGCCGCGATGCCGGTCTTTCCGGCGGGTCACAGGGTGGCGCTCACCACTGGCGATGTCTTACGCCAGGGGGTACCCGTTGCTCAGCAGATTACCCGCAGCGCGTCCGGAACTGAGGTGAATCGCACCTTGTCCCGCTCGCCCAGGTAGTCCCCGTCGAGTTGGAAGGGCTGCGGCCGGCTGGTTACCACCGTGAACTCCGCCAAATCCGACAATCGGATGAGCTGCCCGCCGCGCGGGTCCGGTCGCCGGGACAACATCTGCGCCGCCGTGCGCGCCGTGCTGGGCACGTGCAGCTGACGCAGCGCCAGCACGTCCAGCCCCTTGTCGAAGGACGCCAGCGGGTTCGGGTTGAGCGGCCGGTCACCCAGGTAGGTCCACGGGGCGGTGTTCTGGATGATCACGGTGGCGAGTTCGGTCTCCGGGTTCTCCGCCGGGCGCTCCAGGGTGATCGGCGGGTGCCGCCGGTCGGTGCCCCGGAAGTACTGGCTCACCGTCGCCCGCAGATACAGCCCCGGAGTCGACACCCGACCGCGTCGCCGGGCCTGCTCGACGCGCTGCACGACCGCCGCGTCCAGGCCGATGCCCGCGCAGAACGTGAAGTACCGGTCGTCGGCCAGCCCCAGCCCGATCACCCGGTGCCGACCGTCGCGCAGGCCGTCCAGGATCACACTGGTGCCTTCGGCCCAGTCCTTCGGCAACCCCAGGGCGCGGGCGAAGACGTTCGTCGAACCCCCCGGCACCACGCCCAGGGCCGGCAGTCGGAAGGCCGGTGCCACGGCACTGCCGGGCAGCGCGGTACGGGCGGTCAGCAGTCCGTTGACCACCTCGTTGACCGTGCCGTCACCACCCAGCGTGACCACCAGGTCGACGCCGGACTCGGCGGCGGCACGCGCCAGATCGACGGCGTGGCCGCGCCGGCGGGTGTACTCCACCGTCAGCTCGACCTCGCTGCGCAGCGCGCGCACCAGAACGTCGCGGCTGCGCTCGCTGGTGGTGGTTGCCTTCGGGTTGACCACCAGTAACGCACGCATGGCCGGCACTGTACCGGGCGATTGCCGAAGGCTCTGCCCGGTAGGGTCCTCGGCGTGAGCGACCCCGATCCCGCGACGTCTCCGCCGGCCGAGCCCGCGCCCACCGCGCTGCCCACCACGTTGCGCTGGGCGGTGTGGCTGCTGCTCGCCGAGGCGTTCGCGCTGGGCGCGGTGGCGGCATTCCTTGCCTACCAGGACATCACCGGCATCGCGACGAACCTGGCCGTGGCCCTCGGCGTGACCGGGTTCGCGGTGGCGGCGGTGGCCGCGCTGGTGGCGGTGGCCCGCGCCCTGTCCCGGCGTCGCCCGGGCGCCCGTGGGCCGGCGATCGTGCTGCAACTGATGCTCGTCGCCACCGCCTATTACATGCTGCAGGCCGGCCTGCTCTGGCTCGGCGTGCCGATCATCGCGGTGGCGCTGCTGATCTGCGGCCTGGTGGTCAGCCCGCCGACGACCCGGGCCCTGGGACTCGGCTGAGCCGGCCGCTGTTTCCCGCGCCTTCGGGTTCCCGGCCTTCGGGCGCCGCTGGGGGTCAGGTCTCGACGCGGCGGGTCAGCAGCCGGATGGTGGCGCGGTTGCCGGTGGCCTCGGCGGCCGCCTCGGTGGTGAGCGCGGTGAGCACCTTCCAGGCGAACGACGACTGGGAGGGCAGGCGCGCGCCGGCCAGGGTGGCGACTCCGACCTCGACGGTCAGCGCGTCATCGGTCACCGCGAACCGGCACTCCAGCGCGGCGTCCCTGGTCGCGACGTGCAACAGCATGGCGCAGGCTTCGTCGACCGCGATCCGCAGGTCCTCGATCTCGTCCAGCGCGAAGTGCAGGCGGGCGGCCAACCCGGCCGTGGCGGTGCGCAGCACCCCGAGGTACCCGCCGTCGGCCGGCACGGTCAGCAACACGACATCGTCGTCGACGGTCGGGTGCGGCTGCGTTGAAAGCTGAGTCACCGGTCACATCCCCCCAATGCGTGGACTCTACCGGCTTTCCGGGTGAACTGTCTGCGCGGTCGCCGATCCCGGGTATGAGCCGGCCCCACCGGATCGGCGGGATGTCCGACGCCGAGCGGCCACCGCCGGACCCCACGTCCGGGCCATGGACCACCGCCACGACGGCCGGCACGTCACCAGGACGTGCCGGCCGGATGGAGATGGCGCCGACGGACTCATGCCGGCACGCTCAGGCCTGCTTGGTCTCCCAGAAGATCTTGGAGATCTCCTCGATCTTGCCCAGGAGCTGCTCGGCGACCTGCGGGTCGACCGAGCCCTTGGCGCCGGCCGCGCCGGCGAGCTTGGTGGCCTCGTTGAACAGTTGGTGCAGGTGCGGGTACTTCTCGAAGTGCGGGGCCTTGAAGTAGTCGGTCCAGAGCACCCACAGGTGGTGCTTGACCAGATCGGCCCGCTGCTCCTTGATCAGGATGGCGCGGGTACGGAACTCCGGGTCGGTGTTCGCCTGGTACTTCTCGGCGATCCCCTTGATCGACTCGGCTTCGATCCGGGCCTGTGCCGGGTCGTAGACGCCACACGGCAGATCGCAGTGGGCGCTGACCACAGTGCGCGGCGTGAAAATGCGCGGAAGTCGCATCAGGACCCCTCCATGGGAAGTTTGCGATGATCCGAGATGACACTACTCCCTGGCATTTCCCCGCAACGGCGTGAGGTGAATCCCATGCGACGGCCGTACCGGTTCCGCGTGCCGGCGCGCTGGTTCGCCGTCCTCGTGCACGGGCCTTCGATGTCGCCGACGCTGCGGCACGGGGACGCGTTGCTGGTGCGGCGCGGCGGCCGGGTCGCGCCGGGAGACGTGGTGGTGGCCCGCTTCCGGTCGCGCCCGGAACTGCTGGTGGTCAAGCGGGCACTGGGCGAGCGGGCCGGTGGCTGGGAGTTGCGCGGCGACAACCCACTGATCACCGACGACTCCCGGCGGTACGGGATGGCCGATGTCACCGGCCGGGTGGTGTTGCGCTATTGGCCGCGACCAGCCAGAATTCCCAGATCATAAGTTACCGATGGGTAGGGCTTTTCTGGTTGTCCAGCCGGTGATCGGCCGGCCGCAACGGTGGCGTTCGCCGACGAAGGCGTTCCGCGCCACTATGCTTTTCCCATCACACCGGGTGACCCCCGCATCGCATCGCCGGTCATCGCTGACCTCGCGCAGAGCCGGCTGACACGTTCGAGTCCGACGCTGCCTGGAGTCACCATGTCTGTTCCGCGTTCCTCCACCGATCCCGTCTTCGACCTGCACCGCGGCGGCAAGATGGCCGTCACCTGCACCGTGCCGCTGGCCACCCGGGAAGACCTGTCCCTGGCCTACACCCCGGGCGTCGCCAGCGTCTGCGAGGCGATCGCGGCCGATCCCGACCTGGTCGACACGTACACCTGGGTCGGGCACACCGTCGCGGTGGTCACCGACGGCTCCGCCGTGCTGGGTCTGGGCAACATCGGCCCGCGTGCCGCCATGCCGGTGATGGAGGGCAAGGCGGTCCTGTTCAAGCAGTTCGGTGGCATCGACGCGGTGCCGATCTGCCTCGACACCCAGGACACCGAGGAGATCATCGCGGTCGTCACCGCACTGGCCCCCTCGTTCGGCGGCATCAACCTGGAGGACATCAGCGCCCCCCGGTGCTTCGAGATCGAGCGGCGTCTCGACGAGGCGCTGTCCATCCCGGTCTTCCACGACGACCAGCACGGCACCGCGATCGTCGTGCTGGCCGCCCTGCGCAACGCCGCTACCCTGCTCGACCGCAAGCTGCGCGACCTGCGGGTGGTGGTCAGCGGCGCCGGAGCGGCCGGGGTCGCGGTGACCCGCATGCTGATCGCCGGCGGGGTCGAGGCGGCCGATGTGGTGGTCTGCGACTCGAAGGGCATCATCCACGCCGGTCGCCCCGGGCTCACCGGCACCAAGGCCGAGCTGGCCGCGCTCACCAACGTCTCCGGGCGCACCGGCGGCATCGCCGAGGCGCTGATCGGCGCGGACGTGCTGATCGGCGTCTCCGGCGGCACGATCGACGAGACCGCGCTGGCCGCGAT
>DASVVF010000920.1:0-13221 GCA_036386695.1 Catenuloplanes sp.
CACGGCCGCGGCCGGTACGTCCGGGCCGGTCCCGACCCGGCTCACCCTGACCTTCGGGTTCGGGCCGGCGTTGTTCGCCGGTGACCGGTTCGGCATCGGGGACCGGCGTCCGCCCGCACTGGTGCCGCTGCCCACCTTCCGCGGCGAGGCACTGGACCCGGCGGCCGGCAACGGTGACCTCTGCGTGCAGGCCTGCGCGAGCAACCCCACCGCCGCGCACCAGGCCGTCCGGGCGCTGCTGAACAGCGCCCGGGAGCACGTCACCCTGCGCTGGCGCCAGACCGGGTTCTGCGCCGAGGACGGCACCCCCGACCCGCCGGGCATGTTCGGCTTCCGGGACGGCACGTCGAACCTGGACGTCGACGACCCGGCGGAGACCGCCGAGCACCTCTGGGTGAACGACGGCCCGGGCTGGCTGCACGGCGGCAGCTACCTGGTGATGCGTCGGATCAGGCTGCTGCTCGACACCTGGGACCGTACCCCGCTGGCCGAGCAGGAGGCCGTCATCGGCCGGCGGCAGGCCGGCAACCAGCGCATCGCGGTCGGTCCCACCGCGCACAGCCGACTCGCCGCGCCGGCGGCCAACAACGGCGCCAAGTTGCTCCGTCGCGCCTATTCCTACGACGCGGGGGTGGACCCGAACGGACTGATGGACGCCGGCCTGATCTTCCTGTGCTTCCAGCGGGACCCCTCGCGCCAGTTCGTCGCGATCCAGCGGCGGCTGGCCGGCCACGACGCCCTGAACGCGTTCAGCCAGCACCGGGCCAGCGGCTTGTTCGCCTGCCCACCGGGCGTCCAACCGGGCTCCTGGATCGGCGCGGAGCTGCTGTCGTGACGCCCCGCAGCGCAACCGCCGCGCTGGCCGCGGTGCTGGCGGCCGGTGTGCTTCCGGTGGCCGGTTGCTCCGCCGACCCACCCGGTGCCGCACCGCCCGTCGCCCAGCCGAGCAGCGCGGAGCACGGGTCGTGGGATGTCACCAAGATGCCGGATCCGTGCCGCACCATCAACCGCGCGGAGGTCGCTCCGGTGCTCGGGGTGCGGGTCGAGGCGGGCAGCCGGCTGGAGAGCTGGCCACCACTGTGTACGTTCCCGTTGCCCGGCCCACCGCTGGTGTTCCTCTACGTCTCCGACGATTCCCGGCCCGAGGCGAAGGACGACTTCGACCGCCAGCGCACCGACTCGTCGGCGCCCGAGCCGGTGACCGGCATCGGTGACCAGGGCTACTGGCAGCCGGAGTTCACCGCGTTGCACATCCTGCGCGGGGGCACTCACCTGACGGTCAAGTTCGCCGGTTCACCGGCGCCCGAGGACGCCAGGAACAAGGCCATGGCGCTGGCCCGGATCGCCCTGCCGCGCGCCCTCGCCCCGTCCTGAGCCCGCGCCGCCGCCCGTGCCGTGCCGGTCATCCGGGTCAGCTGTGTCCGAAGTGGCCGGTCAGTCGGCGGCCGGCCGCGCCCGGGACCCGGTGCCGTCGGACGGGGCAGCCGTGGTGGCCGGCGGCGGCGGATCGGGCGGCACGATGGCCTCCCGACCGCGCGGGTATGGCCCCCAGCCGGTACGGATCACCCGGACGAAAATGGCGTCCAGCGCCACCTCGAGGCGGCCGACCAGGTCCAGGTCGTCCGGCGGCGCCATCCGTACGGCCTCGCCGAAGTGGTCACAGGCCTCCAGGTAGCGGCCCTGTTCGTAGCAGGACCGACCGGCGTTCTCGTGAATGGCCGCCCGCAGTTCCCCGGGGAGCTTCGGGTGGTCGGCCTCCAGCAGCAACCGATCGGCCTTGTCGTACTCGCCGCGCCACTGCAACACCGGGGCCAGTCTGGCCATGGCGGTGGCCACGTCGATGGCCTCTCCGGTGGCCTGCGCGTGGGCCAGGGCCAACTTGCCGTCGGCGAAGGCGTTACCCAGGTTGCCCAGCACGCGCGACACGGTCGACCGCTGACCCAGCAGCCGGGCCCGGGACGAGTTGTCCGTGGCGGTGCCCAGCTTCGCGGTCAACCGGTGGTGCAGATCGACCAGTTCGTCGGCGTCCGGCACCAGCTCACGCAGCGTTTCCGGATGCAGATGCCAGCGGTACGCCCGCAGCATCGCCTCCGGGTCGGGCGTGGGCGGCGGCGCGGCCACCGCGCTCGTCGGCGGTGCCGATGTCGTCGCGTCGCCCGCCCGGTCCGCCCCGTCCGGCGCCGGTCCGGTCTGGTCGGTGCCGGCCGGGCTCGCCGAGATCGGCTCTACCGGGCTGGTTCGGGGCGCATCCACCCGTCCTACCGGGGCCTGCTCCACCGGGGTGGTCTTGAGGTACTCCACCGGGGTTGGCCCGGGCGGTTCCACCGGGTTGGACCGGGCCGGCCCTACCGGGCTCGGTCGGGTGGACTCCACCGGGTCTGCCGGGGCCGGTCCTTCGCGGGGGGTCCAACCGGGCCGGCCGGGCTCCGTCCCGGGCGGCGCGGGCGGGCTTACCGTGGTCGAGGCGACGATCGGCGTGGGCGACCATGGTGCCGACACCGGGTCGGTCCCTGGACCGGACCGGCCTTCGTAGCGTCCGGTGGGTGACGTCGGCGGTGACACCAGCGCCCCCGCGGGCGGCGCGGCCGAACCCGACACGGTGGCGGCCGGCCGCTCTTCCCAACGGCGGGACGGTACGCCCCCTGGGGCGGCGGGAGGCGGTGGTCCGATCGTTGCCGCCCAGGCGCCGACCGGTGCTGCCGCCCAGTCGCCGACCGGTGCTGCCGCCCGGTCGTTGGCCGGGTCGGGTGGCCAGGTTCCGGTTCGAGCGGCGGCCTGGTCGTCGGCCGGGTCGGCTGTCGTGGGGACGGCGCGCAGCGGCGCCGCTGGCGAGACCGCCAGCGGCGGGGTGGCCGGGACGGCACGGGCGGCCGGGAGGTCC
The DNA here is from genome assembly GCA_036386695.1 of Catenuloplanes sp. Lineage (GTDB taxonomy): Bacteria > Actinomycetota > Actinomycetes > Mycobacteriales > Micromonosporaceae > DASVVF01. Next base: position 2,882 of record DASVVF010000920.1, read on the forward strand.
GGCACGGCGCGCAGCGGTGCCGGTGGTGCGCTGCTGGGGGACCTCGGCGCGGCCGGTGGGTTGGGGACCGCCCGCAGCGGGGCCGGTTGCGGACCGGTGGCCGGCTTCGCCGGCACCACCCGGGGGATGGCCGGGGGTGGTGCGGTGGAGATGACCCGCGGAGTGGCCGGTGGCGGTGCGGTGGAGATGACCCGAGGGGTCGCCGGTGGCGGTGCGGTGGACAGCACCCGAGGGGTCGCCGGTGGCGGTGCGGTGGACAGCACCCTCGGCGTCGTGGGCGGTGGTGCGGTGGACAGCACCCGTGGGGTGGTCGGCGGCGGTGCGGTGGACGCCCCGCGGGGTGTCGTTGTGGGGGCGTCGGGCCGTCGCTGGCCCGGGCGGGGAGCGGCCCGGAAACTCGGGGAGCCGCCGGCCGGCCGGCCTCCGCTCGGCTCCACCACGCGCAGCGGACGCTCGTCGTACTCGCCGTCGCGCTCGGGCCCGCCGTACCGGTCGGAGCCGGGCGGCGTCGGGAGGGTGCGGTCAGCCGGGTCCGGCGCGCCGTAGCGGACGGACCGGTCGCCACGGGCCGCGTCGTCGGCGCGAGCCGGGCCGGGCCGGTCGACCGGTGCCCAGTCGGTCGAGCCGTCATCGCGGGTCCAGTCGGCGGCGGTGGTGGAGCCGTCATCGCGGGTCCAGTCGGCGGCGGCGGTGGAGCCGTCATCGCGGGCCCAGGCGGTCCGGGGGGCGGGGGCCTGCGGGGTCCGGTCGTCGTCCCGGGTCGAGCGGTCATCCCAGGCCGGGTCGTCGCCCGTGGCCGACCGGCGCCCCGGGGGCAGGTACAGGTCGAGTGCCGGGTTCGGGGTGCGGCCGGGGGGCTCGAAGCCGTTGCGCGCCGGTCGGTAGTCGCTGTCGCGGGGGCTCCCCTCGAACGGCTCGCCGTACGGTTCCGACCGGGACCGTCCGGGTGCCGCCGCGCGGCCCACCGCCCCAACGGTCGGTGCGTCATCCCGCAGCCATGGTTGGGCGTCGTTCGCCCGGCGAGTCGCCTGGTAGCCGCCGGGCCGGTTCGGCCGCTCGTAGCCCGGGGCCTGCCAGACCTCGCCCTGCGGCGGTTCCGGGTCGTCGGCGTACCCGCGCGCCGGACGCTCACGCGGCGACCACCGCTGCTCGTAATCGTCGTAGCTGTCGTCCGGCGTCGTGTCCCGGCGCCGACGGCCGGCGGCCCGCTCACCCCTCGGCGGCGGGTCGTTCTCGTAGCGGCTGCGCCCGTGCGGCGGGTCGGGACGGTAGCCCGCCTCGGAGCGTTCCCAGGGTTGCACGGCGCCGCGGCCCCAACGGTCCGGCGCCGCGGGTGCTACCCGACCAACCGGGGGTCGTACGGTGGCGCGGCGCGAGGTCGTGCGCGGGGTCGGCTCTTCGCTGTAGCTGTCGCGGTCGAACTCCCCGGGACGGTCGAATTCGTCGTCGGGGTCGAATTCGTCGTCGTCCGCGTCGAATGCGTCGTCGGCACGTCGGGACAGGCGGTAACGCTCCGCCCGGCCGGTCGACCGGCTTCCCGGGGATGGCCAGGCTCCGTCGTCGGTTTCCCGGTCACCGAGTTCGGAGATCCAGTCGGGGGTGGCTTCACCGACCCAGGGCGGCCGGCCTGTCCAGCCCTCGTCGTCCGGGCGGTCGCCCCTCACCATCGTGGCCCGCCGGGGGACATGCGACGCGTCCGGCGGGTCGCGAGGGCGTACACCAGCGTCCGATGTCGCTGGCGTCGCTCCTTCACCGTCGAAACCACCCGTCGCGCAATAGCGGGCGTCGATGCCCTGGCAAGAGGTCCCTTCCGCCGGTTGGCGGGTTGAGGGTTCCGAGAGTAGCCGCGCCGATTGCCACACGGCCACCGAAACGAAGCATTGGCGGCAGCGTACGAGTGCGGTTCTCGGACTGATCGGTTCCGAATTCCGACCGTGGTGTCGGCGTGTCCGTTCGATCGCCGCTCCTATGGCCGTCTGGTGGATTCACCCATATCTGATGGTCGATAGCTGGTATGCCCCATTACGTGGACCTAGGTCGGGAATTGGACGACCGAACGGTTCCGCCCGCCCATGAGCGGGCGCGGGAAACCGAAGCAGGCAGGTCTGCACGCCCTTTCGTGCCGACCTGATCGCCGACCCGTCAGACGCGGTCGCCGGGTGGCGGTAGCCGGGTCGGGCTGATCGGCCGCTGGGTGGCCCTGCGGTAGACGTCTGCGGCAATCGCCCGCAGGATGGGTCTTCCCTGTACCGTCGCGACGACCAGGGCGCAAAGGTACGGAGGTCGTACCGCTGGGTGGCACTCATGGTCACCGCCAGCATCTCGAGCGCATAGTGGGTAGCAGCCGGCGACCGGGCGCAACACGGGAGAGGGTCATTCTCAGCTCGACTGAGGCGCCGCCGATGAGCAAGCTCCAGACAAATAGGGCGTGAGGAGTTGAACCTATGCGGGTACCGCCCTGGTTGGGCCTGGCGCTCAGTGCTGGGCTCCTGCTGGCCGCCGGCGGCGTGGGAGTGGAGATGAACAACGCCGCCCTGCGCACAGCGGAACAGGTGCACCGCGACGACTCCGCCACGCTCACCGCGAACAACGCCAACCTGGTCGCGCAGTACATGCTCGTCTCGGCCAAGGAACTCGCCGACTACTCCCGGGCCCGTGCTCCGGAGTTGCTTTCCGGTGGAGCTGAGTCCCGCCGCACACTCAATGAACTGGTCGGCTTCTCGTCGTTCTTCCGGTATGCGGCGGTCGTCACCGATCTGAAGGGCCGTCCCATCGTCGCCAGTGATGTGGGCGAACCGACGCTGCCGGCCGCCGCGGACGCCGGCTACCTGCCGATGCGCGAGGCCTTGGCGGCGAAACGGCCAGGGTTCTCCTCGCTGATGACGGTGGGCAATGTGCATCTGGAGGCCGCCGCGGTGCCGGTGCTCAACGAGCGCAACGAGCCCGCGGGTCTCCTGGTGGCGTACAGCCGCGCCGAGGAGAGCCAGTTGCAAAACTACGTCGCCGAGCTGGGCAACCGGGGCAAGACCGTGACGATTGTCGACTCCACGGGAGTGGTGACCGCGGCCAACGACCCCAAGCTGATCGGCCGTCGCAGCGAAGGGCCGGTGCTGGAGGCCATCAAACGGGCCGAGCCTCGGCAACAGCAGACCATCGAGTACCGCATCGGCGACACACCGATGATCTCCTCCCTGGTCGAGGCGGACGTCGGGTGGATCAACGTACACACGCAGACCACCGATTCCTTCTACGGCCCGGTGCGCTCCCGCAGCACGCGGATCAACCTGGCGATGCTCGCCCTCATCCTGGTCGCCATCGGCAGCCTCGCCGTGATCACCCACCGCGCGCAGGTCAGTCGGCGCCGGTTCCACGAACGGTTCCAGGCGCTGGTGCAGAACTCCACCGACGTCATCACCGTGCTCGACGGCACCGGGGCCATTGTCTGGGACAGCCCCAGCGCGCAGCGGGTGCTGGGTTTCCGGCCCGACCAGCGACGCGGGCAGCGGGCGTCCGCCACCCTGCATCCCGACGACCGGGACGACGTACGGGCGATTTTCGCCGACCTCATCAAATCGCCCGGAGCCATCAGCCGCCTGCAGGCGCGGCTGCTGTTCGCCGACGGCGGCCACGGCTGGTTCGACCTGAGCATCACCAATCTCCTGGACAACGCGGCCATCCGCGGCGTGGTGGTCAACGCCCGGGACATCTCCGACAGCCGGCAGCTGCAGGAGCAACTGGAACATCAGGCCCGGCATGATCTCCTGACCGGTCTGCCCAACCGGGGGGTGTGTCAGGAACGTCTGCGCTCCGCGCTCGCCGGCCGACACTGCGCCGGGGTGGCCGTCCTCTTCGTCGACCTCGACGGGTTCAAGGCGGTCAACGACGACCTCGGTCACGATGCCGGCGACGAACTGCTGCGGCGGGTCGCCGAGCGGATCTCCGCCGAGGTCCGGCCGGGGGACACCGTCGCCCGGGTCGGCGGCGACGAATTCATCGTGCTGCTCGACGGGGTCAGCGACCAGTACGAGGTGGACACGATCAGCGCCCGCATCGTCTCGGTGGTGCGTGAACCGGTCCTGGTTGGCGGCCGGTTGGCCCAGGTCGGCGCCAGCATCGGCGTCAGCCTCGGCACGTGGGGAGCGCAGTCCGACGACGTACTGCGAGCGGCCGACGCCGCGATGTACCGGGCGAAGCGCTCCGGCGGCGGCCACGTCTGGGCCGATGACACCAACCCGGACGGCGCAGCCGTCCCGGACCCGGCCTGCCCGACCGACGTCGGCGCGAACGGCATGGTCCACCCGAACGGTGATGGCGCGGTGAACGGCACGGTGTACGGCAACGGTGCGGTGTACGCGAATGGTGCCGCCGCGAACGGGACCCCGCCCCCCACCATCTACCCGGGCAGCATGAACAGCTTGATCTATCCGCAGGGGGCGTTCCGCCCCAACGCCGGTGGCACCGTGAACGGCGCCCCCGCCGACAGCGACGCGGCCAACGGTGCCGGCGCGAACGGCAGCGCCGCCGACGGCACGGCCGTCGACGGACCTGCCCGTCCTGAGGGCGCCGGCCACCCCGACAGCGCGGCCTACCCGAACGGCGGCACCTTCGCCAACGCCGACACCTTCGTGAACGCCGACAGCTACGCGAACGCCGACACCTTCGTGAGCGGCGACAGCTACGCGAGCGGCGACAGCTACGCGAACGGCGACAGCTACGCGAACGCCGACAGCTACGCGAACGGCGTTTCCGGTTCCACTGGCCTCGGCCCGGCCGGCGCCGCCCGCCACGTCAACCCGGTCGCGTACCAGCCCGGTGCCGCGCATCTGGCCGGGGCCGCCCACCTGAGCGGGTCCCCGACCCACGACGACGCGACCCACGACGACGCGACCTACGACGAAGACGCCGACGCGGCCTTCCGGCGCCCGAGACACCTGCTCGGCAACATCCCGACCAGGTAGCCGGCCGAGCGCTGTGGGTTGGCCGGCGACCCGGCCACTCAGCGCGCTTCGGCGAGAACCGCGGCGGCCTTGTCCCAGGCACCCGGGTCGCCGCGCGGTTCGTACCGTCGCAGGTGTTGGGTGCGGGCCACCAGGGCGCGCATCGCGGCCAGGTCCGCGGGACCGCCGTCGGCGCGGGCCTGCACCAGCACGTTGCCCAACGCGGTGGCCTCCACCGGGCCGGCCACCACCGGCAGCCCGCAGGCGTCGGCGGTGAGCTGGCACAGCAACGCGTTGCGGGCCCCGCCGCCGACCAGGTGCAGCACCTCGATGCGCTTACCGGACAACCCCGCGACGTCGCGGATCGCCCGGCGGTGGGCCAGGGCCAGGCTCTCGACGATGCACCGCACGTAGCGGGCGCGCGAGTCCGGCGGTTTCTGCCCGGTGCGGGCGCAGTACGCGGCGATCCGGGCCGGCATGTCGCCGGGGGGCAGGAAGTCCGGGTCGTCCGGGTCGACAACCGCCGCGAACGGCGTGGCGTCCTCGGCCGCGGCCAGCAGGCCGGCGGTGTCGGACACCCCCCAGGTCCGCTGACACTCCTGCAGCAGCCACAGGCCCATGACGTTGCGCAGGTAGCGGATGGTGCCGTCGATGCCCACCTCGTTGGTGAAGTTGGCCCGACGGCCGGCTTCCGAGCGCACCGGTGCGGTGAGTTCCACGCCGACCAGCGACCAGGTGCCGCTGGAAATGTAGGCGAAACCGTCCCCGTGGGCCGGCACGGCCACCACCGCGGATGCGGTGTCGTGCGAGCCCACCGCGACCAGCGGCAGGTCCAGCCCGGTGTGCGCGAGCAGCGGGCCGATCGTGGCACCGGGCTCGCGCAGCGGCGGCAGCAGGCCGTCGGGAAGGGACAACCGGCGGGCCAGGTCGGCGGACCACCGGCCGGTGCCGACGTCGTACAGCGCTGTGGTGGAGGCGTTGGTGCGCTCCGCGCCGATCTCGCCGGTGAGCCAGTAGCCGAGCAGGTCCGGCACCAGCAGCAGGCTGGCGGCCGCGCCGAGCCGCCCGGGCGGCTCGGCCAGCAGTTGGTAGATGGTGTTGAACGGCAGATGTTGGATGCCGGTGACCGCGTACAGCTCGGCCGGGTCGACGGGTGCGGCGACCTCGGCGGTGCGGGCGTCGCGGTAGTGGTACGGCAGTCCGAGGAGCGCGCCGGTGGCGTCGAGCAGGCCGTAGTCGACCGCCCACGAGTCGATGCCGACCGACCGGGCGTCGGCCCGGGCGGCGATCCGCAGCCCGGCCAGCACGGTGCGGTAGAGCCCGACGATGTCCCAGTGCAGCCCGTCCGGCAGCCGCACCGGCTCGTTGGCGAACCGGTACGCCTCCTGCAGGTCCACAGTGTCCCGGGTGACCCGGCCGACCATCACCCGGCCGTTCGACGCCCCCAGGTCGACGGCCAGGTACGCCCGGCTCATCGCAGGAATGCCGCGGCCACCCCGGCGTCGACCGGGATGTGCAGGCCGGTGGTGTGGGTGAGGTCGCCGCCGGTGAGCGCGAAGACGGCGTTCGCCACGTGTTCCGGCAGGACCTCCCGCTTGAGCAGGGTGCGCTGGGCGTAGTACGCGCCGAGTTCCTCCTCCGGTACGCCGTACACGGCGGCCCGCTTGGCTCCCCAGCCGCCGGCGAAGATGCCGGAGCCGCGGACCACCCCGTCGGGGTTGATCCCGTTGACCCGGATGCCCCGGTCGCCCAACTCGGCGGCGAGCAGGCGTACCTGGTGGGCCTGGTCGGCCTTGGCCGCCCCGTACGCCACGTTGTTGGGCCCGGCGAAGACGCCGTTCTTGCTGGCGATGTAGACGATGTCGCCGCCCATCTCCTGCTCGATCATGACGCGGGCGGCCTCGCGGGCCACCAGGAACGAGCCGCGCGCCATCACCTGGTGCTGGACGTCCCAGTCCCGGACCGTGGTTTCCAGCAGCGGCTTGGAGATGGACAGTCCGGCGTTGTTGACGACCAGGTCGACGCCGCCGAAGGCCAGGCTCGCGGCGCGCATGGCGGCGGCGATCTGCTCCTCGTCGGTCACGTCGACGGTCACCGGGACGGCCACGTCGGTGGAGCCGATCTCGCCGGCCACGGTCGCGGCGGCTCCGGCGTCCCGGTCGGCGACCACGACGCAGGCCCCCTCGGCGGCCAGCCGGTGGGCGATCGCCCGGCCGATGCCGGAGCCCCCGCCGGTGACGAAGGCGATCCGGGCGGCCAGCGGTTTGGGTTTGGGCATCCGGCGCAGCTTGGCCTCCTCCAGGGCCCAGTACTCGATGCGGAACTTCTCCGCCTCGTCGATCGGCGCGTAGCTGGACACCGCCTCGGCGCCGCGCATCACGTTGATCGCGTTGAGGTAGAACTCCCCGGCGACGCGGGCGGTCTGTTTGTTCGCCCCGAAGGAGAAGATGCCGACGCCGGGCACCAGCACGATCGCCGGGTCGGCGCCGCGCATCGGGGGCGTGTCGTCGTCGGCGTACCGCTCGTAGTAGGCCCGGTAGTCCTCGCGGTACGCCGCGTGCAGCTCCCGCAGGCGGTTGAGCACCGTGTCGAGCGGCGCGTCGGCCGGTAGGTCGAGCACCAGCGGGCGGACCTTGGTGCGCAGGACGTGGTCCGGGCAGGACGTGCCCAGCGCGGCCAGCCGGGGGTGCTCGGCGCGGGCCAGGAAGTCGAGCACCACGTCGGTGTCGGTGTAGTGGCCGACCTGGGCCCGGTCGGTGGAGGCCAACCCCCGGACGACCGGTAGCAGCGCGGCGGCGCGGGCCTGGCGCTGCGCCGGCGGTAGCGCGCCGTAGCCGGGTAGGACCGCGCCGAACGGCTCTGGTCGGCCGCGTTCGGCGAGGAAGGCCTCGGCGGTACGGACGATCTCCAGCGAGTGCGCCTCGCACTCGGCGGAGGTGTTGCCCCAGGCGGTGATGCCGTGCCCGCCGAGGATCACCCCGATCGCCTCGGGATGCGCCCGTTTGACCGCGGCGATGTCCAGCCCCAGTTGGAAGCCGGGGCGTCGCCACGGCACCCAGACCACCCGGTCGCCGAAGCACTCCTTGGTCAGTGCCTCCCCGTCGGCGGCGGTGGCCAGGGCGATGCCGGAGTCGGGGTGCAGGTGGTCGACGTGGCCGGCGTCGACCAGCGCGTGCATGGCGGTGTCGATGGAGGGGGCGGCGCCGCCGCGGCCGTACAGGCAGAAGTCGAAGGCGTGCACCATCTCGTCCTCCCGCTCCACCCCCGGGTACACGTCGACCAGGGCGCGTAGCCGGTCCAGCCGCAGCACGGCCAGCCCGGCCCCGGTCAGCGTGCCCAGGTCACCGCCGGAGCCCTTGACCCAGAGCAGGTCGACCGGCTGGCCGGTCACCGGGTCGGTCCGGGTGCCCTTGGCGGAGGTGTTGCCACCGGCGTAGTTGGTGTTGCGCGGGTCGGCGCCCAGCCGGCGGGACCGTTCGATCAGGTCGGTCACTTCGGTCACTTCGGTTGCCTCGGTCATGTCTCAGGCTCCCCAACCGGCCTGCTGGCCACCGACCCGCTCGGCCACGATCTGCTCCGGGTAGCCGGAGCGCGCGTAGGCCGCGATCGGGTCCGGGTCCAGGCCCTGGTCGGTACGCAGCTCGGCGAGCAGCGGCCGGACGTCGGTGTTGTAGGCGTCCATCAGCGCGCCGTTGGCACCCAGCACGTCACCGGAGCGCTGCGCGGCGGCCAGCGCGTCCGCGTCCACCAGCAGGGCCTTGGCGGTGGCCTCCTGCACGTTCATCACCGAGCGGATCTGCGCGGGGATCTTCGGTTCGATGTTGTGGCACTGGTCGAGCATGAAGTTGACGCCGGAGTCGGCGTCCAGGCCGCCACCACGGACCACCTCGTGCATGATCCGGAAGAGCTGGAACGGGTCGGCGGCACCGACCATCAGGTCGTCGTCGGCGTAGAAGCGGGAGTTGAAGTCGAACGCGCCCAGCTTCCGCTCGCGCAGCAGGAACGCCACGATGAACTCGATGTTGGTGTGCGCGGCGTGGTGGCCGGTGTCCACCACGACCCTGGCCTTGTCGCCGAGCCGCAGGCAGTGCGCGTACGAGGTGCCCCAGTCCGGTACGTCGGTGTGGTAGAACGCCGGCTCGAAGAGCTTGTACTCCAGCAGCATCCGCTGGTTGTCGCCGAGGCGGTCGTACACGGCGGACAGTGCCTCGGCGAGCCGGTCCTGGCGGGCCCGGATGTCGTCCTGGCCGGGGTAGTTGGTGCCGTCGGGGAACCACAGCTTCAGGTCGCGCGACCCGGTGGCGTCCATGATGTCCACGCAGTCGAGCAGGTGGTCCAGGGCCTTGCGGCGGACGCGGGGGTCCGGGTGGGTGACGCTGCCCAGCATGTAGTCGTCGTCCTGGAACGTGTTGGAGTTGATGACGCCGATGGCCACGCCAAGGCTGCTGGCGTGCTCGGTGAGTTTGCCGTAGTCGTCGACCCGGTCCCAGGGGATGTGCAGGGACACGGTCGGGGCCACCGAAGTGAAACGGTGCACCTGCGCCGCGTCGGCCAGCTTCTCGTACGGGTCGCGCGGCACGCCGGCCTGAGCGAACACCTTGAACCGGGTGCCGGAGTTGCCGAACGCCCAGGACGGTAATTCGATACGCTGCGCCGTCAAGGCAGCTCGAACGGCGTTCCTGTCAGTCATGAGCCGAAACTCCCTCTCTCGCCGCCGCTGCGGCGCCCGGGGGTACGGCGGGGGTTAACGCCAGCGCCCCGGATGCCGAACGTCTGCATGCTCAACCGGTCACCGGCAGCCTGTGCGGCCCGGCCCGGCATCCACCGGGCCGATGATTATGAATCGTTTCACCGCGATGCCATGCTAAGCTCCGGCGCGGGAACGCGTCAACACCAGTCGTCTGCCGCTTCGGCTCGGAGTGGCCGTGCCAGCCAGCCGGAGCAGCATGATCAGCATCAAGGACGTCGCGCGGCATGCTGGTGTGTCGGTCGGCACGGTGTCCAACGTCATCAACCGTCCCGACCTGGTCTCCACCGACACCCGGGCCCGGGTGACCGCCGCGATCGGCGAGCTGGGGTATGTGCGCAGCGAGTCCGCCCGGCAGCTACGGGCCGGACGCAGCCGCATGGTCGCCCTGCTGGTGTTGGACATGGGCAACCCGTTCTTCGTGGATGTCGCCCGGGGGGCGGAGCGGGCCGCGCGGTCCGCCGGCCTCAACGTCATCCTCTGCAACAGCGGGCAGGACGCCGCCGAGGAGTCCGAGTACCTGTCGCTCTTCGCCGAGCAGCGGGTGCGTGGCCTGCTGGTGACCCCGGCCGACGCGAGCGGCGCGAACCTCTCCTCGTTCCGGCGGCACAAGATTCCCTACGTGCTGGTGGACCGGTTGGGGCCGGCCGACGAGT
>DASVVF010000921.1:0-5518 GCA_036386695.1 Catenuloplanes sp.
CTGGTCGCGGTGGGGGCCGGCCTGGTCGCCTCGGTGGCCGTCGGCGAGTTCCCGATCCCGCCGGGGGAGGTGCTGGGCGCGCTGACCGGCACCGGCGGGGCGGACGCCGCCCTGATCGTGCGCGAGTTGCGGCTGCCGCGCGCGCTCACCGGCGTGCTCGTCGGGTGCGCCCTGGGGCTGGCCGGAGCGCTGTTCCAGGCGGTGACGCGTAACCCGTTGGCCAGTCCCGACCTGATCGGCATCTCGGCCGGGGCCAGCGCGGGCGGCGTCGGGGTGATCCTGCTGCACGGTGTCACGGCCGCCGCGGCCGGTTCGTACGTGGCGGTGCCGGCCGGCGCGTTGGTCGGAGCACTGGTCGCGGCGACGGTGATCTACACGATGGCGTACCGGGCCGGCACCGTCACCGGGTACCGGTTCGTGCTGGTCGGCCTCGGTGTCCACGGTGGACTCAGTGGGTTGACCGCGTGGCTGCTCGCCCGGGCCGACATCGACCAGGCGTCGCGGGCCATGGTGTGGCTGACGGGCAGCCTGAACGGCCGTGGTGTCGAGCACGCCCGGTGGGTCGGGCTCGCCCTGCTCGCCGGGCTGCCGGTGGCGATCGGCCTGACCCGGGCGTACCAGTTGGTGCAGTACGACGACGACACCGCCCGGGCGCTGGGGGTGCCGGTCGACCGGGCCCGGATCGCGTTGCTGCTGACCGGGGTCGGCGTGGCGGCGGTGGCCACCGCGGCCGCCGGTCCGGTGGCGTTCGTGGCACTCGCCGCGCCGCAGATCGCCCGCCGGCTCACCGGCCAGGCGGGCCTGCCCCTGCTGACCAGCGGCGCGGTGGGGGCCGCCCTGCTGGTCGGCGCCGACCTGCTGGCCCGCCTGGCGTTCGCCCCGGTCGAGCTGCCGGTCGGCGTGGTCACCGGCGCGGTCGGGGCGCCGTACCTGATGTGGTTGCTGGCACGGGCGAACCGGGCCGGAACGGGAGGCTGACGATGACCGGCTTGCGCGGCGAGGACCTCAGGCTGGCGTACGGGGACCGGATTGTCGCCGACGGGCTGGACCTCCGGCTGCCGGCGGGCCGGATCAGCGTCCTGGTCGGGCCGAACGCGTGCGGCAAGTCCACCGCGCTGCGCGCCCTGGCCCGGCTGCTGGTGCCCGACCGGGGCGCCGTGTACTTGGGCGCGGACCCGATCGGCGGGCTGACCGGCCGGGACCTGGCCCGCCGGTTGGCGCTACTGCCCCAGTCGCCCGGCGCCCCGGACGGCATCACGGTCCGTGACCTGGTGTCCCGTGGCCGCACCCCGCACCAGCGCTGGTGGCGGCAGTGGTCCCGCGAGGACGAGGGTGCCGTCGACGATGCCCTGGCGGCCACCGGCACCGGGGAGCTGGCCGAGCGGGTGCTCGACGAGCTGTCCGGGGGGCAGCGGCAGCGGGTCTGGATCGCGATGGCGTTGGCCCAGGACACCCCGGTGCTGCTGCTGGACGAGCCGACGACGTTCCTGGACCTGGCCTATCAGGTGGACGTACTGGAACTGGTCCGGGAGCTGAACCGACGGCGGGGCACCACGGTGGTGATGGTGCTGCACGACCTCAACCAGGCCAGCCGGTACGCGGACCAGCTCGTCGCGATGCGCGCCGGGACGGTCGTCGCCGCCGGGCCACCGGTGGACGTGGTGACGCCGGGGCTGGTCCGCGCGGTCTTCGACCTGGACTGCCGGATCATCCCCTGCCCGGTGGCCGGCACCCCGATCGTGGTCCCGGAAGGCCGGCGCGGCCGAACCTGACGATCCGCACCCCCCTTTGATCCTTCTTACTAAGGTTAGGCTAACCTAAGAGCATTCCGCGAGGATGCCGTTGCCTGTCCAATGAGGAGAGATGTCCATGCTGCACGTCCCCGGCCGCCAGACGGCCGCCCGCAGGATCGCCGTCGCGGTGACCGCCCTGGCGCTCGCCGCCGGCCTGGCCGCCTGTGGCTCGACCGCTAGGCCCGACACCGCGAAGGCCGACACCGCCACCCCCGGGGCCGCGACCGAGGCCGGGTTCCCGCGCCGGGTCACCCACGACAAGGGCGACACCGAACTGGCGACCAAGCCGCAGCGGATCGTCGCGCTGGACAACAGCCTGGTCGAGGCCGTCGTCCTGCTGCAGCGCCCACTGGTCGGCGGGATCGCCAGCTACCGCAACCAGAAGACCTTCCCGGACTACCTCGGCGAGGCCGTCAGGAACACCAAGGACATCGGCCCCCTGGACAACCCCAACCTGGAGCTGATCGCGTCCCTCAAGCCCGACCTCATCGTCTCGGCGACCGTGCGCCACGACGCCCTCTACGACAAACTGTCCAAGATCGCACCAACGGTCTTCGTGAAGACCACCGGACCGATCTGGAAGGACAACATCACCCTGCTCGGCAAGGCTCTCGGTGAGGAGCAGCGGGCCACCCGCGCCCTGGCCGACTACCAGGCCCGGGCCACCAGGATCGGCACCGCCGTGAACGCCAAGGCCGGCAACCCCACGGTCTCGGTGGTCCGGTTCCTCGACGGCCCCACCCGGCTGATGGCGCACGCGTCGTTCATCGGGATCATCCTGCGCGACGCCGGCCTCAAGCGCCCCGCGTCCCAGGACAAGGACACCTTCGCCGAGGAGATCAGCGAGGAACGGATCGAGCTCGCCGACGCCGACCGCATCTTCGTCACCACGTACGCCGGCGGCAACGACCGCAAGGCCAAGTTCCAGGCCAACCCGCTGTGGCAACGACTCAAGGCGGTCCAGGCCCGGCAGGTGCACGAGGTGCCGGACGAGTTGTGGATGACCTCGGTCTCCGTCCAGGGGGCGCACTTCGTCCTGGACGACCTCGCGCGCGTCTTCGCGGTCGACCCGGCGAAGTAACCGGCCGTGCGCATCTACCTGACCGCGCTCAATCCGACCGACTCCCTGCTCGACGGCTTCCTGCCGGCCGCCGCGGGCCTCGGCCTGCCGGTCACCGTGCTCACCGACCAACCCACCGGTTGGCCATCGGTCACCGCCGAGGTGGCCGGTTGCGACGTCCGGGATCCCCGCGCGGTGATCGACACCATCCACAACGGACAGGCTCCGGCCGCGTTGCTGTCCAACAGTGACCACCTGCAGACCCCGACCGCCCTCGCCGCGGCGTACCTCGGCCTGCCCGGCAAGGACTGGCGCGCCACCCTGCGGTGCAAGGACAAGCGGCTCACCCGGCGGACACTGGCCGACGCGGGACTGGACGCGGTCGCCACCGCCACCATCGGCCCCACCGACGGTGTCGAGGCCGCCGCCACGCTGCCGTTCCCCGCTGTGGTCAAACCCCGCGAGGGCGTCGCCAGCGAGGACGCGTACCTGGTGGCCGACCTCGCCGAGCTGACCGAACGGGTCGCCGGGATCAGGGCCCGCCGGCCCGGCACCCCCCTGGTCGTCGAGGAGTATCTCGCCGGCGAGCTGCGCACCTTCGACACTCTCGGCGACGGCACCACCCTGACGGTGACCGGCAGCTGGCACACCACCCTCGGCCGCCCGCCGAGCTTCATCGAGGAGAGCCTGGACTGGGCGCCGGCGTTGCCGGAGCGGGCGGTCGCCGACCTGCGGGCCCAACTCGACGCCCTCGGGGTCGGCTTCGGCGCCTGCCACACCGAGTTCGTGCTGGCCGGCGACCGGGCCCGGCTCATCGAGGTGAACTACCGCCTGATCGGCGACCGGATGGACCTGATCCTGGCCGAACTGCTCGGGATACCGCTCTTCGAGTACGTCCTGCGGGTGCACCTGGGCGAGCCGCTGGCCGGGATGCCCCGTCCCGAGCCGGCGGCGGTGTCCCGGCACGCCCGGGTCGAGTACGTCTGCGCCGACACCCCCGGCACCCTGGTCGCCGCACCGGGCAATGTGGACCTGCGCGTCGACGACACGTGGGTCGGGTGCCGGCCGCTGCGCCGGCTCGGGGTCACCGTCCCGGTGACCGGCACCAACCGGGACTACCTGGCGGTCCTCCACGCCATCGGAGCCGACCCGGCCGCGGTCCGGTCGGCGCTGCGACAGTTCCGCGACGGCCACCGGTGGACCATCGGGACACCGGCATGACCGACGACCGGGCCGTCGAACACCAGGTCTTCCAACGGGTCGTCGACGCGCTGCTGCGCGAGGACCACCTCGGTCTGGCGACCAACGGCCGCCGCGACGGCGACCACTGGCACACCCACACCGGACGCGCCGAACTACGCATCCCGGTACGCCCGGACGGCTTCCAGCACCCCTGGCGTACCGCCCGCCCGTGGTTCTACGCGTGCGGCGCCGACGGCGGCCCGGGGCGGCGGATCGACACCCTCGACGGGCTGCGCGACACGCTGGCCCCGGCGGGTGACCCGCCGGCGGAGGCCGGCTGGGCGACGTTCGCCGGCGAGTGCCACGGTGAGCTCACCGCGCGGCGGCTCGCCGCCCGCAACCGACCCAGGGTCCACTGGGCGGTGGCCGCCACCCGCGCCGCACGGTCGACCGGCATGGCCGGGGCGCTGCTCGACGACATCCTCGCCGCGCACGCCGACCACCCCGTGCACCCGACCGGCCATTGCCGGCACGGCCTGCGGGAGGCCGAACTTCTGGCGTACGCGCCGGAGCACGCGCCGATTTTCGCCCTGCGGTGGCTGCCGACCCCGCGCCGGGGGCTGACCCTGACCGGCGCCCTCCCCCCGTGGTGGCCCACCGACGCCGACCCGGACACCGTGCTGCTGCCGGTCCACCCGCTCACCGCCGACCGGCTCGGCCTGCCCGTCGTCGACACCGCGTCGCCCCTACTGGTGCGCCCCACCCTGTCGATGCGGACCGTCGCGTTGGTCGACGATCCCGCCACCCACCTCAAGCTTCCGCTGGCCACCGCCACGCTGGGGGCCCGCAACGGGCGCCTGCTCGACCCCGGCACGCTGCGCGACGGTGCCGCCGTGCACCGGCTGCTGGACCGCGTCGCCGCGGGTGAGCCCCGCTTCGCCGGCCGGATCCTGCACGCCGACGAGACCACGTACGGCCACGCCGGCGACGGCAGCCGGTCCTTCCTGCTGCGCCGCTACCCCGCCGAGCTGGCCGGCAGCGTCGTGGTGCCGGTCGCCGGTCTGGCGGCGGCCGACCCCGACGGCACGTCCGTCGCCGAACGGATCGCCGGCGGCGACCCGCGCGCTGTGCTGGCCGAGTACCTCGATCTGCTCATCGACTGGCACGTGTACCTGTGGTTGCGCCACGGCATCGCGCTGGAGGCCCATCAGCAGAACGTCCACCTGGTGGTGGACCCGGACGGCCCGGTGCGGTTGCTCTACAAGGACAACGACGGCGCCCGGATGACCCCCCGGCCCGCCGTGGCGCTACACGACGCCCGGATGCTGGTCGGCGACCCGGGCGAACTGGCCGACGTGTTCACCACCATCACCCTGCACCTGTGCGCGGCGGCGCCCCTGCTCGCCCTGGCCGCGCGGGGGGTGGCGGTGCCCACCCCCGCCGCGGCCCTGCGCCCCCGGCTGATCGCGGCCCGGGACCGCTG
>DASVVF010000922.1:0-8507 GCA_036386695.1 Catenuloplanes sp.
ACCACCGTGGAAGCGGCTGTCCTGCGCGCCGTCGGCTCCGCCGATGCCACGTTCCAGGGTGCCCGGGGTGCTCTCGTTACCGAAGCAGGCGATGTAGTAGAGGGTGAACAGCAGGGACGCGTCGCGGGCCTCACCGCCGTACGCCGAGCTGAGGAAGACGTTGAAGAACTCGCGGGTCCGGGCGAGGATGTTGTTGCGGCGCAGCCAGCTGTCGAGTGTCTCGGAGTCGTACTCGGCGGCCTTGGCGGCCGTCCACGGGGCGTTCACCGGCACCTCGGTGGACATCTTGTTCAGCCGCAGCAGGGTCAGCGGGAGGTCGACGAAGGCCGCCAGGTCGATCGGGATGTCACCGGTGTAGGTCTGCCGCTTGCCGCCGGCGACGTAGACGTTCTGGCCGGGTCGGGTGGCCTTGTACGGCAGCACCCCGACCTCCCGGGCGAGGGCGAGGATCCGGTCCTGGGTCGGCCCGACGAACTGTCCGCCGGTTTCCACCGAGTGGCCGCCGCCGAGGTCGTGGTTGAGGGTGCGGCCGCCCACCCGGTCGCGGGCTTCGAGCACCGCGACGGAATGTCCGGCCGCGACCAGCCGGCGCGCGGCGGTGAGCCCGGCCAGCCCGGCACCGACCACGACCACGTCGACCTGCCGGGCGGCCGCGGTCGCGGCGGCGGCCCGCGCCGCCGGCGCGGGCAGGGTGAGGGCGGCGCCCACGGACAGGCCGCCGCCGACCAGCCGGCGTCGGGTCAGGTGGTTTCTCAAGGGGTCTCCTCATCGGGTTGGGGCTGGGTGTCGAGGTGGGTGAGGTAGCCCCGCAGCATGACCTTCGCTTCGGCGAGCAGGCTCGGATCACCGTCGGACGTGCGTCGGAACGCCTCCTGGATCAGGGCGTCCGCGGCGATGACAGCCGCCTCGCAGACCGTCGCGAGGTGCGCGCCGTCCTGGGCGAGGCGGAACAGTAGCAGGGTCCGGCGTACCCCGTCGGCCATCCGGCGCTTGTGTTCGCGGTCGACGGCGCGGGTCCGGTCGGTGAGCCCACCGGCGAACCACAGTTCCCGGAAGCCGTGCGCGGTGCGGTACAGGTCGGCGAAGCCGTCGATCAGGACGCCGACCGGATCGTCCCACCGCTCGGCGCCGGCCGCCTGCACGAAGGCGTCCATCAGCCCCTCCAGCCTGGCCAGATAGCCGGCCGCGAGGGCGTCGATGATGGCGCCACGGTCGGGCAGGTACTGGTACAGGGAGCCGACCGAGACGCCGGCCTCGGCCGCCACCCGGGTGGTGGTCAGCGCGTGTACCCCGTCGCGGACGAGGACCCGCTCGGCGGCGTCGAGCAGGAGGGCGACGCGGGCCCGGCTGCGTGCCTGCCGCGGCGTACGACGTAGTCCCAGGGGTCCGGTGGCGTCGCCGTCGGGTTCTGGAGGAAGGGTCATCGGGCCGCCTCAAAGCTGAACGTGACTTTGTTTCAGGTATACGCTAACGTCCGCCTGACGCCCGGCCGGCGCCATCGACCGGGATCGGTCCGGGGGCGTCGGTACGGCACCAGCCACTGGCCGAGGAGGCAACCGTGAAGGTCATCACCCTGGGCGCGCACGTGCTCGACGTGCTGGTACGTCCGGTGGAGTCGATCCCCGAGGGCCAGGGCGCCCAACTGGTCGAGGAGATCAGGGTCACCGCCGCCGGTGCCGCCGGCGCCACCGCGCTGACCCTGGCGAAACTCGGCGCCGGGGTCCGCACCGCCGGCGCGATCGGCTCCGACGCCGCCGGGGACATGCTGCTGATGCTGCTCGACCGGGCCGGCGTGGACGGCTCCCTGCTGGTGCGCCGTGACGACGTGCAGACCTCCTCCAGCGTCCTGCCGATCCGCCCGGACGGCTCCCGGCCGGCCTTGCACGTGATCGGCGCCACCATGACCTACGGCCCGGACGACGCACCCTGGGACGCGATCGCCGAGGCGACCCACCTGCACCTGGGCGGGCCGGAGTTCATGGGAGGCGAGGCGGCCGCCCGGATCCTGTCGTACGCCCGCGAGCACGGCGTGGTCACCTCGGCGGACATTCTCGCCCCCGGCGACCCCGACCTGCTGGAGTGGATCGCGCCGGCACTGCCCCACCTGGACTATCTGCTGCCCAACGACGAGCAGGTGCTCGGCTTCACCGGGGCAACCGACCTGGCCGACGGCTGCCGCAAGCTGCTGGAGCGCGGGGTCGGCTGTGTCGCCGCCACCGCCGGCGAGCACGGCGCGTTGGTCGTCAGCGCGGACGGCGCCTGGCCGGTGCCGGCTTTCTCCATCGACGTGGTGGACACCACCGGGTGCGGCGACGCGTTCTCCGCCGGGTTCCTGCGCGGCGTCTCGCTCGGCCGTGACCCACGGGCGGCCGCCGTGCTCGGCTGCGCCGCCGCCGCGCTGGTGGCGCAGGGCCTCGGCAGCGACCACGGCGACTTCGACCTGGCCGGCGCCGACTCCTTCGCCGCCGCCCGCGCGGCCCGGTAACGCCAGCCGCGTCGCGCCTCGTCGGCGCGCTGCGGGCACCACCGCGCACGCCCGATCCGCCCCTGGGGGGGTCGTCGGCGTCGCTCTGGGGTGTCGACGAGGTGCCTCAGCGACGTCGTGGCCCCACCACCTCAGGGGTTCAGCTGGATCCGGACCCGCCGGGCCGTCACCGCGGCGGCCTGCAGCACGGCCAGCCGAGGTTCGGGGATGTCGAACGGCAGGGGGTGACGCAGGGCCGCCAGCGCGGCCAGCCGTCCGTCGGCCAGCACCGCGTCGATCATCGACCGGTCGCCACCACAGACCAGCGCGCTGAGCGAGGCGTCCGGGTCGGTGCCGGTGGTCGCGGCGTAGGGCAGCAGGACCCGGGCGGCGATGTCGGCGGCCCGGCGGGTGGCGGCGTCGGCCTGGTTGGCGCGACGGCGCGCGTAGCGCTGCTGCGACGTACCGCCGGCCGCGGTACGGCCCTGCACGTAGTGGCGCTCGACCTTGGAGACGGTGATCGCGGTGCCGTCCACGACACCGGCCGCCACCGCGCCCTTGCGGGTCAGCAGTAACCCGATCCGCGGCGGGCGTAGCAGGCCGGTGAGGAGCTCGTCGACCGTCCGCGCGGCGGTGAGCCCGGGCGGCGGGTGCAGGGTGGCCGTGTCGCCGTTGCTCAGCCCGGTCAGCACGAGACCCGCTTCCGTGGCGCCGTCGTGCCGGCCGTAGAAGCCGTCGAGCCAGCCACGGATGCGCTCCGGTGAGATCTCCACCCACCGGCCCCCGCCGGCGGCGGGGCGGGCCTTGACCACAGTGACCTCCCCCTCTCGTGACCGGCCCCGGGGCACCGGTCGATGACCGGCTCAGGCTTCGTACTGGTCGTGCGCGCGCAGGAACTCGATCCGTTCGGGCTCACTGAGCTGCCGGCCGCTGGCGGCCCGTTCGGCGAGTGTCTCGAAGTATTTCTCGCGCGGTGCCCCGGGCGCGAACAGCAGCAGCATCTCGGCGCGCTGCCCCGACTCGTTGCGGAAGGCGTGGATCCCGCCGACCGGAACGTAGAGGAAGTCACCGGCGGTGGCGTCGATCCAACGCCGCCCGTCGTAGAGGCGAACCGTGCCGGAGAGTACGAAGAACGACTCGGACATGGTCCGGTGGAAGTGCGGAGCCGGTCCGCTCGGCTGCTCGGTCATCGCGTAGTGGTAAAGCCCGAACTCGCCGTTGGTGGACACCTGGGTGGCCAGGTAGCCGACCTCGGTGCGGGCGCTGACCAGGTCGGGCGGCTGGCTGGCGGGGCGGAACGTGGCGGTGGACGCCCCCGTCTCGGCGGTGTAGCGGATCGGGGGATACGACATGGCAGCTCTCCTCGGATGGGTCCCGGCGGGGGGCGGCGGCATCCACCATCTCAGCCGGAATGCGTAGGTAATTTAGCCGGAACGCGAAGAAACATGCGGGCCCGGCCGACCTGACGGGCATGACTGTGTCCGGTGACAATTCCGCCGCGCCTCGGCTGCTGACCCGCGTGACCGTGATCGGCATGTCCCTGGCGGTCCTCGCCCTGGGCGGGCTCGCGGTCTGGTCGGCGTATGTCGCCCAGGGGGAGGCCCGTGGGCTGGCCCGCGCCGGTGTGCAGATCACCGGCCAGTTGGGCACGGTACAGGCGCTGTACGTGATCCGGATGGAAAGCGACGCGCTGGAGGACGAGTTCACCGACGCCGGCGTCGCCCGGCTGCGCACGGCGGTGCGGGAGATGCCGGCGAATCTGGCCAGGATGGAGTCCGGCGACTCCGCCGAGGCGACCCGGGTGGCCCGGACGGCCACGCCGTTGGCGATCCGGCTGGCTCCGGCGGTCGAACGGTTCCTCGCCGACCCGAAGGGTGACATCCGGTACCGCGGCGACGACGGTGACGACACCGCCGAGGACGCGATGGAAGAGATCATCGCGGAGTTGGAGTTGCTGCTCAACGACTCCGGGTCCGACCCGGCCCAGCTGCTCAACGGCAAGCTGGCCCGGGTGACCGCGGCGGGGCAGACGGTTGGCCGGGCCGCCGCCGTCCTGGTGCCGGTGGGGCTGGGCGGCGTGCTGGTGTGCGGGTGGCTGATGCGGGTCTACCGCCGGCGCTCCGAGGCGACCATGAGGGCCGCGCTGGAGGCGACGGCGCGCGAGGCGCGCACCGACCAGCTCACCGGACTGCCGAACCGTCGTGCGTTGATCGAGGAGCTGCACCGCCGGGTGGCCGCCGGCCGGCCGTTCACCTTCGCGATGGCCGACCTGAACGGTTTCAAGCATTACAACGACACGTTCGGGCACCCCGCCGGCGACGCGCTGCTACGCCGCCTCGGCGACAAGCTGGGCACCGCCTGGCGCGACCACGGGTACGCGGCCCGCCTCGGCGGCGACGAGTTCTGCGTGGTGACGGACCGGCTGACGGCCGGACAGGTGCGCGAGGTGCTGCACGAGGCGTTGCGTGACGAGGGCGAGGGGTTCAGCGTCAGTGCCGTCTGCGGCCTCGCTGACGTACCGATGGAGGCGCCGGACGCCAGCGCCGCGCTCAGCCTCGCCGACACCCGCCTGTACGCGGCGAAGGCGGTGTTCCACGCCGCCAACCGGCACCTGCCCGGCCGTACCGCCGCGGTGCCGGCGGCGCCGGGCGCCGACCAGCCCACGGTGGCGCTGTTGCAGGCCAGCTACCCCGGGGTGGGTACGGAACTCGATCGGACGGCCCGGTGGGCTGTCGCCTGCGCGGTGACCCTCGGACTGCCGGCCGACCAGATCGCCAGCATCGAGCGGGCCGCCCAACTGCACGACATCGGCAAGGCGGCGCTCCCGGCGGCCATCCTCGCCAAGCGCGGCTCGCTGACCGACGAGGAGCAGCGGTTCGTCCGCAAACACACCGCCATCGGGGAGCGGTTGCTGAGCAACGTCGACGACCTGGAACCCGTGGCCGCGATCGTCCGGGCCAGCCAGGAACGGTGGAACGGCGACGGCTACCCGGATCAGCTCGTCGGCGAGCAGATCCCGCTCAGTTCGCGCATCATCGCGGTCGCCACCGCGTTCTGCGCGATGACCAGTGATCGGCCGCACGCCGCCGCCCGGTCCGTGGACGAGGCGCTGGCGGAGCTCAGCCGCTGCTCCGGCACGCAGTTCGACCCCGCCGTGGTGGCCGCCTTCACCGACGCCGTCACCCTCGGCGTCGCCCTCGATCCGGTGCCAGCCGCCGCCACACCGGGTGTGCGCCTGCCCGACGCCGCCCCGGCGGGCTGAGCCACCGTAAGCGGCGGTCCCGGGGGCGGACGCCACGTCGGTGGTCGCGGCGCTGGCCGGCGGGCTCAGCCGCGTTGCCGGTCACGCCAGGCCCGCGCCTTGCGGCGATTGCCGCACACGGCCATCGAGCACCACCGGCCGGCTCCGGAGCGCGACGCGTCGAAGAACGCCCACCTGCAGGTAGAGCTGGAACACACCTTGAGCCGGTGCCACGTCCCGTTCGCCATGGTCATGGCGATCACGGCGAGGATGGCGCCGAGTCCCTGATCGACCGGCTGCCGGGTCGCCGCGGTCAGCACCATGGTCGTCGGGGTGAACTCCGGGCGCAGGCGTACCCGCCGGGCCGCCGCGGTCACCGCCGACGCCGCCCGCCGGGCGGGCCCATCGGGCTCGCCGTCGTGGTTGGCCACCAGCAACTCCCGGATG
This sequence comes from Catenuloplanes sp., assembly GCA_036386695.1. GTDB lineage: Bacteria > Actinomycetota > Actinomycetes > Mycobacteriales > Micromonosporaceae > DASVVF01. The sequence goes on from DASVVF010000922.1 coordinate 6,153, forward strand.
GCCTCACGCAGCTCGATGGCGCGGGCCAGGTCCGTGTCGTCGGCCGGCGACCCGTCCGACAGCTGCTGGTGGCGCAGCCAGTTGGTGAGGTCGGTTGGGGTGGTCAACGCCTCGACGCCGCCTTCAACGTCGTAGGTGTTGACGAACTCGCGGATCAACCGCAGCGGCCCTTCGTCGACCACCTGCCCCACCCCCCGTTACGAGTTTAACGGTTACGTTCTGGGTAACCGTTAAACAAGTTAAGGGGTTACGAGAGGACTGCCATGAGTACACCACCGCCGGCCGAAGCGCCCCCCACCGCGCTGCGCGGAGACCGCGATTTCCGCCGCCTGTTCGTCGGTACCACCGTGTCCGCCCTCGGCAGCGAGGTCAGCGAACTGGCCATCCCGCTGCTCGCGATCCTGACCTTCCGGGCCAGCGAGGCCGAGGTGGGCGCCCTACGCGCCGCCCAGTTCCTGCCGTTCCTGCTGCTCACGCTGTATGCCGGCGTGCTGGTCGACCGGGTTCGCCGACGACCCCTCATGGTGAGCGCCGATCTGGCCCGGTTCGGCCTCGTGGGCCTGATCGCGGTGGCCGGATGGTCGGGCGTGCATCGGATCGAACCGCTCTACGTCCTGGTCTTCCTCGCCGGCTCGTGCACCGTCATCCACCAACTGGCCGACCAGGCCTACCTGCCCGGGCTCATCGGCCCCGAACGGCTCCTGGCCGCCAACAGCCGGATCACCGCCGCCCAGTCCGCCGCCGAACTGTCCGGACAGGGCGTGGGCGGCATCCTCGTGGCCTGGCTGACCGCTCCGGTCGCGCTGCTCGTCGACGCCCTCTCCTACCTCGTCTCCGGCCTCGCTGTGGCCGGTATCCGCACACCGGAACCCCGACCCGCCGCCAAGGGCACGCCGCGTCCGCGGGTGCGCGCGGAGATCGGCGAAGGGATCCGGTTCCTGTTCCGCCACCGGATCCTGCGCCCGCTGCTCGGCGAGGCGGCCACCTACAACATCGGGTACCAGGTGTTCTCCATCGGACTGCTCCTCTGGCTGGCCCGCGACCTGGCGATGTCGCCCGTCGTCATCGGTGTGGTCATCAGCATGAGCGCCGCCGGGGCATTGATCGGGGCGATGCTCGGGTCGCGGCTGTCCGGCCGGTTCGGCTTCGGTCCCACGATGCTGGTCACGATGGCGATCGGCAACGGCGCGCCGCTGGCCCTGTTCGCCGCCCCGGGTGGGCGCACATCCACCGCCGTTCTGCTGGGCGTCGTGTTCGCCGTCATGGGCTTCGGCACCGCGCTGGCCAACGTCCACAATGTCAGTCTGCGCCAGAGCGCGGTCCCCGACGGCCTCCGGGGACGGGTCAACGCCGCGTACCGACTGGTGTCCTGGGGTACGGTGCCGCTCGGCGCGGTGGCCGGCGGAATCCTGGCCGGCGAGTTCGGTGGTCACCGGGCCGCGCTGGTCGGCACGGTCGGGCTCGCCGGCGCCACCCTGTGGGTGCTCTTCTCCCCCATCCCCCGCCTGCGCCACGCACCCGGGTCCCCCACGGCCGCCCGGCGGTTCAGCGAATCTGGCTGACGGTGCCGTCGGCGGCGATCCGCAGGCGGGCCTGAGGGGTGCCGCCGGAGCAGGTCGCCCGGGGGGCCGGTGACGCCGCGCCGCCCCCGGGCCCCGGGCAGACACCCGCCGGACGCACCGACACCTCGGCGCTGATCGGAAACGGTGCCCCGGGCGGGGTCGTCACCCGCACGGTGACCTGATCCAACGTCAGCCCGGGCACCGGTGCGTAGCCGTGGCCCGGGCCGGGACCGGACGGCACGACGGCACCACAGGCGGTGTCCGCGGCGGCCGGCGCGGACGGGCACGGGAGGGCGCTCGCCGTACCGGAGACGATCAACGCGACCTCCTGCTCGTGACAGCCCCAGGAGCCACAGGTCCGCAGCCGCACCGTCGGGACCCGGGGTGCGACGGCCCGGTCGACCTCGATCCCGAAGCCCCGCAGCGCCGCCGCACCCGGACCCGGGCCCGCCGGGTCCGGCCCGGCGCAGCCAGCCAACGTCAACAGGACCACCAGGCGCACCAGGACCCTCATGCCAGCACTGACGCCACCGCGGCGCCGCCGGTTCCCGGTGGGTTCTCGCGCGACGGGACAGTGCTGGGGCCCGGACACCCGTACCCTGCATGGCATGGAGCTGGCTGATCTCCCCCGGGCCGAGTTCGCCTTCCCCGGGCCGCTGCGTGATCAGCTGGTGGCCGCGATCCTGTCCGGCGCGAAAACCTCGACCTCCGGCCTGGTGGTCGCCTACGAGCGGGAGAACGAGCCGCTGCCGACCGTCGGCGACGTGTCGGCGGTGGTGGACTCGGCGGATCG
>DASVVF010000923.1:0-4766 GCA_036386695.1 Catenuloplanes sp.
TCCGGGTCGGTCGGGTCGACCTCCACGCCGGCCCGGCCGAGCACGGGGTCGGGCGCCGCCACCACCGGTCGGGGGCGGCCCGGCACTCCCAGGGCATCCACCGTCCACCCGGCCAGCTCCGTCGAGGTGCCGGCGGCCGCCGCGGCCGGACCGCCCGACACCGTGGCCAGGCCGGGCGAGGCGGTATCCGGGCCGGGGTGGGCCGGGCCACCGTGGGCCGTCACAGCAGGTCCGTCTCGGCGCGGCGCAGGCTCACCCCGACGTCGAGCTCCGCGGCCACCCCGGCGAGCCGCTCGGCGAGCGGCTGCGCCGCGCCGGCCGGGACGTCCACCTCCGCGACCAGGACGTACAACGGCCCGGCCAGCCGGGTGGTCAGGTCGGTGATGTTGCCGCCGGCCCCGGCCACCACCCGGGCGACCGCCGCGACGATGCCGAGCCGGTCGGCGCCGTGCACGCTGAGCACGTACGGCTCGCCGCCGGCATCGGGCTGCGCCTCCGGCTCGACCGCGCGCACAGTGGCCAGCAGCGCACCGTCGGCGGTCAGCGGGCCCAACGCGTTCCGCGCCTCGTCGGCGCCCGGGCCGGTGCAGACCAGCGTCATGGCGAAGTGGCCGCGCAGTCGGGTCATGGTCGAATCGGTCAGGTTGGCGCCGAGTCCGGCGAGCGCCTCGGCCACGTCAGCCACGATGCCGGGCCGGTCCGGCCCGATGACGGTGATGGCAAGCTCGTTCACCCGGGCAGTCTGCCGCATTCCGACCGGCCCGTCGCGCAGACCCGGCGCGACGCATGCCAGGATCTAGCACGCGATGTCCGAGATGAAGCTCGCCGATGCGGCGATCGAGTGGTACGACCAGAACGCCCGTGACCTGCCCTGGCGGGCGCCCGGGGTGAGCGCGTGGGCGGTGCTGGTCAGCGAGGTGATGCTCCAGCAGACGCCGGTGGTCCGGGTGCTGCCCGCTTGGCGGGCCTGGCTGGATCGGTGGCCCGTTCCGGCCGCGCTGGCGGCCGACCCGCCGGCCGAGGCGATCCGGATGTGGGGCCGGCTGGGCTACCCCCGGCGCGCCATGCGGCTGCACGCCTGCGCGGTGGCCATCGGGCAACGGCACGACGGCGCGGTCCCCACCGACCTCGACGCCCTGCTGGCCCTGCCCGGGGTGGGCACCTACACGGCCCGGGCGGTGGCGACCTTCGCGTACGGCCAACGGCATCCGGTCGTCGACACCAACGTACGGCGGGTGGTGTCCCGGGCGGTCGCGGGCGAGCCCGACGCCGGGCCGACCACCACCGCGGCCGACCTCACCGCGATGGCCGCCCTGCTGCCCGAGGAGCCGGCCCGGGCCGCCCGGGCCAGCATCGCGTTCATGGAACTCGGGGCGCTGGTGTGCACCGCCCGGGCCCCGCGCTGCCCGCAGTGTCCGTTGGCCGGGCAGTGCGCCTGGCGGGCCGGCGGCCGGCCCACGCCGGCCGGCCCGACCCGCCGCCCGCAGCGGTACGCCGGCACCGACCGGCAGGTTCGCGGCCTGTTGCTGGCGGTGCTGCGGGAGTCCACCGGCCCGGTTGCCCGGGGTCGGCTGGACCTGGTGTGGCACGACGAGGTGCAGCGGGCCCGGGCTCTGGCCGGGCTGGTCGACGACGGCCTGGTCGAGCCGCTGGACAGCGACGCCGGCCGCTTCATCCTGGCCGGCGACCACCGGCCGGGCTGACCATCCGGGGACCGGAGACGTGCCAACCGGGACCAGAGACGTGCAGCGGCCCGGGTCGGCGACTTGCGCCGCTGACCCGGGCCGGTGGTGTTGCTCTGCTCGTGCTGCCGACTACTCGTCGGCGGCGGTGGTCGGCGCGCCGAGGTCGGCGGGGACCGCGTCGGGTACCGGCACGGGCCGGTCAGCACCGCGGAACACCAGCGTGGACTTCTCCACGTTCTCCGGGTCGCCTTCACAGTCGACGACCACGATCTGACCCGGACGCAGCTCGTTGAACAGGATCCGCTCCGACAGGGTGTCCTCCAACTCCCGCTGGATCGTCCGACGCAACGGCCGGGCCCCCAACACCGGGTCGAAGCCCTTCTTCGCCATGTACTTCTTCGCCGCGTCGGTCAACTCCAGACCCATGTCCTTGTTACGCAGCTGACCCTCGATCCGAGCCGTGAAGATATCGACAATCGACAGGATCTCAGCCTGGTTGAGCTGGTGGAACACGATCGTGTCATCGATACGGTTGAGGAACTCAGGCCGGAAATGCTGCTTGAGCTCATCATTGACCTTCTGCTTCATCCGCTCGTAGTTCGACTCCGTGTCCTCCGACGCCTGGAAGCCCAACGACACCGCCTTGGCCACATCCCGCGTACCCAGGTTCGTCGTCAAGATGATCACCGTGTTCTTGAAGTCGACGATCCGACCCTGACCATCGGTCAGCCGCCCATCCTCCAAGATCTGCAACAACGTGTTGAACACGTCCGGGTGAGCCTTCTCGATCTCATCGAAGAGCACCACCGAGAACGGCTTACGCCGCACCTTCTCGGTCAGCTGACCACCCTCGTCGTAACCGACGTACCCGGGAGGCGCACCCACCAGCCGCGACACCGTGTACCGGTCGTGGAACTCCGACATGTCCAGCTGGATCAGCGCGTCCTCACTGCCGAAGAGGAACTCCGCCAACGCCTTGGACAGCTCGGTCTTACCCACGCCGGACGGACCGGCGAAGATGAACGAACCGGACGGACGTTTCGGGTCCTTGAGGCCAGCCCGGGTCCGCCGGATGGCCTTGGACACCGCCTTGACCGCGTCCTCCTGGCCGACGACCCGCTTGTGCAGCTCGTCTTCCATCCGCAGCAACCGGGAGGTCTCCTCCTCGGTCAGCTTGTACACCGGGATACCGGTCCAGTTCCCCAACACCTCGGCGATCTGCTCATCGTCAACCTCGCTGACGACGTCCAGATCACCGGCCTTCCACTCCTTCTCCCGCTGAGCCTTCTGACCCAACAGCTGCTTCTCCTTGTCGCGCAGCTGCGCGGCCCGTTCGAAGTCCTGCGCATCTATCGCGGACTCCTTGTCCCGACGCACCTGCGCGATCCGCTCATCAAAATCACGCAGGTCCGGCGGCGCCGTCATCCGACGGATCCGCATCCGCGCACCGGCCTCGTCGATCAGGTCGATCGCCTTGTCCGGCAGGAACCGGTCGGAGATGTAGCGGTCGGCCAGCGTCGCCGCCGCCACCAGCGCCGCGTCGGTGATGCTCACCCGGTGATGCGCCTCGTACCGGTCCCGCAGGCCCTTGAGGATCTCGATGGTGTGCGCCAGCGAGGGCTCACCGACCTGGATCGGCTGGAACCGCCGCTCGAGTGCGGCGTCCTTCTCCAGGTGCTTGCGGTACTCGTCGAGCGTGGTGGCACCGATCGTCTGCAGCTCGCCGCGGGCCAACATCGGCTTGAGGATGCTGGCGGCGTCGATCGCGCCCTCGGCCGCGCCGGCACCGACCAGGGTGTGGATCTCGTCGATGAACAGGATGATGTCACCGCGGGTACGGATCTCCTTGAGGACCTTCTTCAGGCGCTCCTCGAAGTCACCGCGGTACCGCGAACCGGCCACCAGGGCGCCCAGGTCCAGCGTGTAGAGCTGCTTGTCCTTGAGCGTCTCGGGCACCTCGCCCTTGACGATCGCCTGGGACAGGCCCTCGACGACGGCGGTCTTGCCGACGCCCGGCTCGCCGATCAGGACGGGGTTGTTCTTGGTACGGCGGGAGAGTACCTGCATCACCCGCTCGATTTCCTTCTCGCGCCCGATGACCGGGTCGAGCTTGCCCTCGCGGGCGGCCTGGGTGAGGTTCCGGCCGAACTGGTCCAGCACCAGGCTGGTGGACGGCGCGGCCTCACCGGCGGCGGTCCCGGCCGCGGCCGGCTCCTTGCCCTGGTAACCGGAGAGTAGCTGGATGACCTGCTGGCGGACCCGGTTGAGGTCGGCGCCGAGCTTGACCAGGACCTGGGCGGCGACGCCCTCACCCTCGCGGATCAGCCCGAGCAGAATGTGCTCGGTGCCGATGTAGTTGTGGCCGAGCTGCAGCGCCTCACGCAGCGACAGCTCCAGCACCTTCTTGGCCCGCGGCGTGAACGGGATGTGCCCGCTCGGCGCCTGCTGACCCTGGCCGATGATCTCCTCGACCTGCTGACGGACGCCCTCCAGGGAGATACCGAGGCTCTCCAGGGCCTTCGCCGCCACACCCTCACCCTCGTGGATCAGGCCGAGCAGGATGTGCTCTGTGCCGATGTAGTTGTGGTTGAGCATCCGGGCCTCTTCTTGGGCCAGGACGACAACCCGTCGCGCTCGGTCGGTGAACCGCTCGAACATGCCCTCGTGCTCCTCACGTGCCGTGCGCCATTGATCTCTGGCGGGCCAGCGCACGAACATCCTGGTGGACGTCCGTGCCCCTCACTCTATCGCCGCCGGCTGACTCTGCTGGTGCCTCACCGGTCTCCGGGGTTGCCAGCGGCGACGTTTTCCACAACTCTGCACGCTTACCGCGTGTTCCTCATCCCCATCCTGTACGCGGACAGCGAAATTCGGCCGGCGGTCAGATGGGGCAGAACACCCACTGGCTACGGGGACAATCGGGCATTCCGCCCAATGAACCCGACTCGGGGAGTTAGCGCCGCCGACCGTAACCGGTCGTTGTCCACAGCCTGTGGACAAGATCGAGCGCCCTGTGGACAACTCCCGGCCGCCTGTGGACAACGCCCCCGGACGGGCGACCGCCCGACGGAGCTGACGGAC
>DASVVF010000924.1:0-2133 GCA_036386695.1 Catenuloplanes sp.
GGACCGCCTGGGCGCTGTACGCGAGCGACCCGGAGCGGACCAACGCACCGGCCATCACCTACCTGAACCGGCTGTCCGACCTGCTGTTCATCCTGGCCCGCACGGCGAACCCGGACGGCGACGTGAAGTGGGTCCCCGGCGGCCAGCGAGAGTCCGGCTGACCGCCGCGGGCGCGGGCGACCGGCCGCCGGCACGGCCACGCCTGGACCGCTCCGCCGGGACCGCTACGCCGACTCGGAGCGCGCCGGCGGTCCGGCGAGGAACCGCAGAATCCGGGCCCGGGTCAGCAGCACGCCCACGATGAGGAACACCGGGGACAGCAGCAACAGGGCCAACCGGACGATCACGAGCGTGAGCATGATCCGTTCCGGGACGGCGAGATCGATGACGTAGAAGCCGAGCAGCGTCAGGACGGCCGCCCCGCCCAGGGCGCACCACCACAGGGTCAGGACCTTGGACCGCAGTGGGAGAAGGTCGCCGCCGTGCCGCTCGACAAGCCGCTGCGAGCTGCGGGTCCAGATCGCGGAGGCGACCAGGATGGCCAGCAACGCCACCAGGATCATCACGATGAACGTCGGAAAGCTCAAGGGCAGCCACACCGCACCCTTCAGCCGGTCGACGAAGAAGAGGACGAACCGCAGGGCTTCCAGCAGCCACCCGAGCCCGAACAGTGCGCCGAGGCCGACGAGCAACCAGGTCGCCGCGTGCCACCCGGCCGGCGGAACGCTGCTGAGGTGCACCGGTGACCCGGGCCGACAACCGTGAGCCTGTCCCGGGTACGCCGGCTGAAATCCGCAGTGCTGGCATGCCATGGTGGGCACTGACCCGGCCGGTATCGGCGGGCCGGCGACGAGACGCAGAATCCGGGCCCTGGTGACCAGTGCTCCCACGATCAGCAACACCGCGGACAGCGTGCGCAGCCCGAGCCGGGCGAACAGCAGGACCAGCAGGATCGCCGGATTGCCGACACCGATAGTGGCCAGCGTCAGGATGACCGACCCCAGAAAGGTAGCCGACCAGAACGTCAGGGCCCGCGAACGGACCTGGAGCAGGTCGCCGCCGTGCCGCTCGACCAGCCGCTTCGAGGCGCGCGACCAGACTGAGAAGGCGGCCAGGTGGGCCACCAGGGTTACCAGGAAAAGCATGCTGAGCGGCTCGACGCCGTTGAGAATGCTCACCGGCAACTGGCTCGCACCGACGGTGAGGTGGATGAGCAGGATCAGCCCGGCGTTCAGCACCGACGTGAGCCCGAAAGCCAGGGCCAGGGCCACCAACGACCAGGTGGCGACGTGCCAGCCAGCGGGGACGGGGGCGGCGTCCGCCCGGGCCTGCGACGGGCAGCTGTGGGCCTGACCCGGATGCCCCGGCTGAAATCCGCACGTCTGACATGGCATGGTGATGGATCCCCCGAATGACGAGCCGCTGCGGCGAGCGCGAGGACGATAGCAGCGCGCGGCGTTCTCGGTGGCCCCGGTCGCCGTTCCCTGGCGGACTTGCCGCCGATTGCCCGCGGTCCAGGCCGGACCGGCGGCCGCCATCACGGGTAGCGCTCCGCGGTGGCTGGAGTTCGGCGGGTGGCTGGAGCGTGACTAGGGCGGTGGCTAGAGCTCGGCGGGGCGGGGCCGGCCGGCTAAACGCGGCGAGGCCGCTCCGGGGGGAGCGGCCTCAAGCCAGGACAGGAAACCCATCACGGTGGACTCGGCCATCGCTATCTCGACCGGCGCCTGATGGCTGGTGCAGCGCAGGATCACCCAGCCGGTCGGCATGGTCAGCCGCTCCGGGCCGTGGGGGGGCCGGCGGCGGTCCACGGCCAGTCCCTGTCGGGACAGGATGCGCTTGGGGCCGAACGAGAAGCTGAACATCCGGTACCAGCGCAGTTCGTCGTCGACGAACCGGCCGAAGCCGGCCGACCAGCCACGGCCGGGGACCACGGTGGTCACCCGCAGGTTGAGCCGGATCGTGCCACCGGCGCGCATGACCAGCACCCGCCGGACGAACAGGGCGAGCAACGCGACGATCGGCACCAGGACGCCGATTCCGATCCATTCCCAGACCAGCATCGGCGTCCGTCCGTCAGTGCGCGGCGGGAGCGGCGGGAGCGTCGGCCGGGGTGGCGGATTCCGCGAGGATCGT
>DASVVF010000925.1:0-1751 GCA_036386695.1 Catenuloplanes sp.
GCAGCCCTTCGTCTTCCCGCTGTCCGTCGTCGTGGGGGACGCCGAGCGGGTGCCGGTGCCCCTGTCGGTCGACCCCGCCCAGCAGGCCCTGCTGTGGGACCTGCTCGGCCGGGTGTGCTGAGGCGGAATGCAGTCCGGCCCGGCCGCCACGGGGGGAACGCGACGGCCGGGCCGGAGCCTGGGGCCCGGGATCGCTCACCGGGCTGGAGTGACGGTAGGTGACCACGGCGGCCCCAGCGATCACCCGACCAGGTGACATCGGAGTGGCCTGTGACACGCAACGTGACCTCGCGGTTCGTCGCCGGCCCACCGGGCACCCGACGTGGGTGTTCTTCCTCTTCTCCAGCCGGCTCGGCTGCCTGGGCTCGCTGGTCGTCTCCGCGCTGCTGACCCTGCTGCTCCTGCTCGTCCTCGACGTCATCTGACAGCGGTTTTCAGGCGGCTTGGGAGGTGGGGTAGCCGGCGTGGGTGAACCAGCCAGCGGCGTCGCTGGCACTAACCGCGGCCAGGGCCACAGCGATGGCGGCGTCCAACGCCGCTCGGGTGCGCGCGCCGGCGGCCTTGACCAGCGCCTTGATCTTGCTGAAGGCCTCCTCGACCGGGGAGAGGTCCGATGAGTAGGCCGGCAGGAACACCAGTCGGCAGCCGGCGGCCTCGACCAGGGCGCGCATCCGGTCGGGCTTGTGCGCGCCGACGTTGTCGACCACCACCACCTGCCCAAGTCGCAGCCAGGGAATGAGCACCTTCTCCAGGTAGGCGGCGAACACCGCCGCGGTGGTGCCGCCTTCCACCGTCATCGCCGGGACCATCCCGGCCAGGCTCAGCCCGGTGATCAGCGTGGTCACCGAACCCCGGTTGCGCGGCACCGCCCCGCGGGCGCGGGAGCCGCGGGGCGCGCGGGCTTTGCGGCGGGTCATCGAGGTGTGCGTGCCGCACTCATCGACGAACACCACCTGGGACGGGTCGGTCTGAGCCATGTCGGTGCGCCACCGGGCGCGCGCGGTCTCGTCGCGCTCGGTGGCGCTCAGGCTTTTTGCTTGAGCGGCCGGCCCGGCCGCCGCCGGCGCCCCGAGGGGGTCAGCACCTGAGCGGGGTCGTCGGCTGGCAGGGTGGTGATCGCCCGCGACATCGTCGCCAGCGACACCGCCACGCCGTGCTCGGTGCTGAAGGCCGCAGCGTGCTCGGCCAGGGTCGCATCCGCGGCCACCTGCAGACGGGCCGGCAGCCAGGCCTGCAGCCGAGCCTTCTTCTCCGGTGTGGGCCCGTGCCGCTGCACCGACGGCGCCAGACTGCCGGTGTCTCGTCGACGGGCCAGGTATCGGCCGACGGTGTTGACCGACACCCCGAAGATCGCCGCCGCCTGATCCTGGGTCATCCCGCCATCGACTGCGGCGACGACCCGCTCACGCAGATCCATCGAGTACGCCCGCATGCCATCAGCGGTACCCCTCAAGCAATCAGCACACCGCTGTCAGAGTCGGTGATCACCAGCGCCTTGACGGTGTTGGCGCGGGCCTTGCCCGAGACGAACCGAGTCCGGCCGGCCCGATGGGCGGCCGGGCGGCGGACCCGCACCTCGGTGGCATCGAGCAGACCCACCTGCCCGCTCGCGCCCAGGTGAGCGATCACGTCGGCCAGGGTGCGCAGCCGGATCCCGCCCTCGACGGTGCAGCCGCGCTCGGCCAGCAGCGGGCGCACCTCCCCGATCGCCCGGGTGATCGTCGAGCGGGCCGATGCGCCTATTCCTGGCA
>DASVVF010000926.1:0-1727 GCA_036386695.1 Catenuloplanes sp.
CTGACTGTCCGCTACTCCTGCTTCTTCGTGGCCGGCATCCTGCTCTACCTGATGCGCCGGTTCGGCCCCAACACGCTGCTCTGGTTGCTACTCGGGCTGACCTACCTCATCGCGATCTACCAGGCGCCCACCCACAACGTCTTCCAACGGGTGATGCAGCAGCCCTACTGGCCGGTGGGCGTGCTGTACACCGGCTTCTACGCGGTCCTCATCCTGCTCGCCCTGGGCAGGCTCGACTGGCTGCGGTGGCGTCTGCTGACCACGCTCGGCGCCATGACGTACCCGTTGTACCTCGTCCACGAGCAGCTCGGCCTCACCTTCCTGCACGTCATGCGGGGGCGGCTGGAGCCGTACCCGCTGCTGTTGGCCACCGTGGCGCTGATGATGACCCTGGCGTGGCTGATCCACCGCTTCGTGGAGCGGCCGGCGTCCGGACCCCTGCGCCGTGGCCTGGAACGGTCGTTGCACGCCATCGACCGGGCAGGGGAGCAGCGGTCATCGGGGGCGACGAGACACCGACCGAGAACCGATTGGGACACGCTGAGCGACAATCCGGGTCCCGCCCCGACCGTGGGCGCGTCGGCGGCGGACCGCCGCTGACATGTCCCACCCGTAGCCGGTGTCCTTGCCGTTCTCGACGCGGCGCGACCGAAGAAGCGGGTGGGGTGCTCCGGTCGGCCACCGGCTGACCGGGTGGCGTAGGCCGCCCGGTCGCCGTGGGAGGCGGGCTACCCGGTAGCGCGCCCCGTCACTCGCCAGCCGCGATCGCGGCCAACGGGTCGGTCGCCGCGGCCCGGCGAGCCGGCCAGGCAGCGGCGAGCAGAGCGACCAGCAGTACGCCGCCGGACACCGCCGCCATCATCGGCCACGGAACCGTCAACTTCCACAGCGGCCGGTCCAGCAGCAGGTGCTGGAACACCGCCCCGAGCGGCAGACCCACCGCCAGCGCGAGCAGCCCGCCGGCACCGCACAGCAGGAGCGCCTCGCACCGCACCACCCGGCCCACCCACCGTCGGGAGGCGCCGAGGGCACGCAGCACGCCGATCTCACCGGTGCGTTCCAGCACGGCGAGCACCATCGTGTTCACCACGCCGGCGACGGCCACCAGGATCACGGCGCCGAGCAGGCCGTACAGCAACGCGAAGTCGAGGTCGACCCCGGCGGTCAGGTCGTCGAGCAGCCCGTCGACGTCGGTGACGACGGCGTCGGGCTGCCCGGCGAACGCCTGCCGGGTCGCCGCCCGCAGCGCCGCGGTCGTGGTGCCCGCGGCCGGACCGAGGTAGATGGCCCGGTACCGCTCGGGCAGCGCGGCCGCCACCGCCGACTCCGCGATCAGGGCGCCGAAGAACACCTCGCTGTCGCGGTAAACGCCGGTCACCGGCAACCGCACCGCCACCGCCCGGGTTTCCTCGCCGACCCGCAGCGCGAGCGTGTCGCCGACGTCCACCCCGAGCCGCTCGGCGTAGTCGAGCGACAGCAGGACTCCGCCGGCCACGTCGGTCCGCCCGCGCACCAGGTCCGGGCGGACCACGGTGCCGATGCCCGCCGGGTCGACGGCGGTCACCCACACCGCCTCTTCGGCGTCGCCCACCCGCACCGTGCCCTGCGCCTCCCGCAGCCCCACCACGGCCCCCCGTCCGGCCACCGCGCGGGCCGCCGGCATCGCGTCCGGGCCGAGGCGGCCGCCGGAGGCACCGGTCGAGACCACCACTGTCGATGGCGGCACC
>DASVVF010000927.1:0-1545 GCA_036386695.1 Catenuloplanes sp.
CCGCCGGCCGCCGCGTACCCGCCAACCGGCGCGCACGCGGGACCAAGACCCGCACCGGCAGCAAGACCCGCAGCCGGGCCGGGGACGCCACACCGGCCGCCGTGCGGCGCTGGTGGGCCACCAACCCGCAATCAGGCACCGACCTGCCGCGGTACCGGGCCAACGGGCCCATCCCGCAGTCGGTGTACCAGGCGTACCGCGACGCCCGCTGACACAACGCCCGCACCACTTCGGCGCCCCGCGTCCACCACCGCCACAGCCAACGGCCCGGGCGCCGCCGGAGATCAGCCCCCTTGAGAGTCGCCGACCTCCCGCCAACCCTCGCCATCACCGTGCCGGCCACGCGGAGGTCGCCCATCCATCGCCCAACGCGGCGAAAGAGAAAGCAAGACGCGCGAACGACTTGATCGTCGGCGCGAAGGAAGCGTGCATCAAGTGCGCGCCACACAACCCGCGGCCCCAGCCCCGGGGCCCGTCGAAAGGAACCCTCTCGTGGATCAAACCCGCACCACCGACAAGCTCGACGCCGGGCAGGAAGCCGTCGCCGCGGCGATCCTGACCCTGGGCGAGGCCACCGCCGCCGCGCTCGCCGAAGCGGCCGGCATCGCCTACTCCACCACCACCAAGAAGCTGCGCCTGCTCGAAACCGCCGGACGCCTCGAAGCGTTCAAGAGCGACGACGGGCGCACCCTGTGGCGCGCCACCACCTCGGCCGCGCCCGCCGACCCGGCCGACACCGACACCGACGCCGACGCGACCGCCGTACCGGCGCCCAGCACCGAACTTGCCGTCGAACCCGAGCCAACCGACACCGACCCCGTCGACGACGCCGACACCCCGCCGCCCACCGATACTGAACCCGCCGAGACCGAGCCCACGGACAGCGGAAACGCCGACACCAGCGACTCCGGTGTGGCCACACCCGAGAACACCGTTCACAGTCCAGGCGCAGACGAGGCATCTGATACGGACGTCAGCACGGACGCGGGCGATTCCACCGACGGTGACACCGACGCGGCTGCGGCTCAGGCTGACGTGCACGCCACCGACGCGAGCACCGCCGAGCAGACCTGTTCGACCGAACCGGTCGCCCCGGACGTCGACGCCGGTGCTGATGGTGAGCCGGTCGCCGACAGCGACGACAAGCCCAACACCGACCTCGAGTCCGCCGGTCCCGAGGCCGACCAGGCCGCTCAGAACGGGCCCGATCCCGTGCGGAGCACCGTCGTCGACGGTTCAACCCCGACCGTCGACGACAACGTCAGCGCTGCTGGTGCGCGTCGACGCCCCGGCACCCTGATCGAGTCCATCCGCGCGATCATGCGAGCCAACCCCGACACGACCTACCGTGTCGGGCAACTGTGCAAGCTCATCGACCAGGCCAACGAGGGCACCGGCGCGAAGAAGGCCAGCCCCGGGGCGGTGAAAAACCAACTCGACAAACTGGGCGGCAACGGCGAGATCATCCTGATGGTGGAGCACCCGGCCACCTTCCAACTCGCCACGACGACCTGACCGCTGGCGTGGAGGCGGGCGCTGACCACC
>DASVVF010000928.1:0-7579 GCA_036386695.1 Catenuloplanes sp.
AACGCGCCAACGCCACCCTCAAGACCTGGAAAGTCCTGACCAGGCTGCGTTGCAGCCCGCACCGAGCGACCGCAATCGTGCAGGCCATCCTCGTCCTGCACCACGCCGAGAACCCGACCTACGCACGATGAAAATGGCTCACTGATCGACGACACGCTCGACCAAGAGGCCCACCCGGCGACCGCCGGGGGTAAGGATACTGACCGCCGCTGTGATCTTGGACGGGAGCGGCGTTACCACCGGGTCGGGTACGAATCCGCCGCTGCCGGCGGTGCGGTCCTGTGTGTCCTGCAGGTCTGCGAGCTGAACGAGCTGCTGCTGAACTCGGCGCGTCCAACTTCCTGGGCTGGTGTGTACGGCGCCTCACAGCGGGTATCCCGCGCGGTTACTGACCGACGGCGCGAAGGAGGACCATGTCGATCCCACCACGGGCGGCCGTTTCCCAGCGGGAAGTACGAAGTCCGCTGGTGGAAAGGCTTGTCGCTCTGGCGGCAACGCCGGACGACGCCTCCGACATCGACGCCCGACTCGTCACGATCGCCCAACTCGCCGCGGATCTGGTCACCCCGGTCAGCTACGCGTCCGTCACCGCCGAGCGCGCCGGCGCCTTCACCACCGTCGCCGCCAGCAGCGACCTGGCCCTGGCGGTCGATGAGGCGCAGTACAGCGAGAACCGCGGCCCCTGCCTGGACGCCCTGCAGGACGGGGCGCCGGTCGCGGTGGACAACATCGCCGCGACGATGCGGTGGCCGAACTTCCGCGACACGGCCTTCCGCGTCGGTCTGCGCACGTCACTGTCCATCCCGTTGTTCGCCGGCAGCGGGGCGCCGGTCGCCGTGCTGAACCTGTACGGCCACGACCCGGACACAATGGCGCCGCTGACTTTGCGGGTGTGGGCCGTCTACGACCGCGACCCCACCGCGGACGACGATCACAGTCCCCGGTTGGACACCTTGGACCCCAGCTCGCGCGAACTGATCACCGGACTGAGCGAGGCGTTCGCTGTCCGGGGCACCATCCAACAAGCCATCGGCCTGATCATGGCCCAGCACCAGTGCACTGCTGCCGCCGCCTACCTCACCCTTCGGGTGCGCGCGAGCGAGACCGGCACCCCTCTCGCCGACATCGCAGCCACTGTCCTCATGGGCCACGACTGCTGACCGCGCCCCGATCACGCTGAGCTGGCCCGGGTCCCATCCGCTGTGTTGAGCGCCGCCTGGGGGACCTCATCCGGTTCGCCGGTGGGTCGTCGCAGCCCTGCCGGATGGTCGATTGAGGGAAGCAGGCTTGAGCGCTCGCGTTTGTTGGTGCTGGTGTGGACGTGGAAGGCGCGACTCACGCGGGTTCCGGCGAGAACGGTCAGGACGATAGCGGACGGGTCACGCAGAATCAGCTGTCCCGCTTTCGCCGTGACGGTGTCGCGCACCCGGAGGAACGCCTCTACGCCGGCCGCGCTGAGGTAGGTGGGGTTTCCGGTACGGATCGGTTGCCCTCGCGCTCGGGACCTTCTCGGCACGCATGGGACCTCCAGCCATCAGACGGCAAGGGCTCCCCCCGGGTGGATCATCATGGCTGCTCACGCAGCGTGAAGCCCGGGGGAGGCTCCAGGAAGGCTCGTGGCTGAACCGGCTGACAGGATACCCAGCATCCGGGGTCTGACACCTGGCGTCACGCCCTGCGGCGGACACGTCTAACCGCTCGCCTTCCCCGCCAGCTGAACCCGTCGCGGGCGCTGGACACACCACTCCCGCACCGTTGGGTCGGTCCTATTCCATGGCGGTGATGGCCGCGGTGAGGGTGAGCGGCGCACTGATCTCGGCCGAGAGCAGTCTCAGCGCGAGGTAGGCCTGCTCCGCTGTGCAGTTTTCGTTGGCGCTGACGACGCGGATGGCCTTCTGAATGGTGGCCCGAACGGCGAGGGCTTCGGTGAGCCCAGCAAGCAGCTGTTCACCACCCGGGTCCAGCTCAGGTCCGTTGCCGTCCACGGTCGCGGGCCGGTGGCGGCCGTGCAGCGCCCGTACCCGTCGTTGCAGCGGTTCCATGGTGTCGCGTTCGTAGCCGTAGAGGTTGAGTACGGCGATGGCCGCGCCGCTGCCGGCGAACAGCGGGATCGACAGCGAAGCCCGCAATCCCAGGCGGCGGGCCGCCGCTCGGAACCCCGGCCAGACCATGCTCGCCGGGATGCTGGGCACGCTGAACGGCGCCCGGTCTGCAGGGCGTCCAGGCACGGACCGTTGTCGTCGGCGTATTGCGCCTCATCGACCGCCCGGGCCAGTTCGCTACTGGCGGCGACGGTGGTGTAACCGACGTCGCGCCGTGCGGTGACCGACGCGTAGGCCACCGGCGCGATAAGGTCGGCGGCGAGCTGGGCGATCATGACGAGTTCGGTATCGATGTCCGGGGCGTCGTCCGGGGTTCCTGCCAAGGTCAGCAGGCCTTCGGCCAATGGGCTGCGTAGTTGCGGCTCCGACACGGTTCCCCGACGTGGCGACGTGGCCATGGGATCCTCCCCTTGCGCGTCGGTCAGGACGGCGCTGATTACCCGTCCGGGCGGTTTTCACGCACCAGGACGAGCCGTTCGTCGAGACCGGTGAGATGTCCAACCGGACGGGCGGTCCAGCCGCCGCACCGTCGGAGAAGCTCACCTCATGCAGGTCACCTGTCCCCGCCGGCTACCGAGCAAGATCGGGCAGTCGGCGGTACGGTGGAGGACTGTGACTGATCCCGACTGGGCGTCGGTCGAGCGCCGCCACCACCGGCGCGCGTCCCGGAACTCTGCCGCCGGCCTGTTCGTGCAGTGACCACCGTTCCCGCGCCCTGCCATGTCACGGCGCCCACGCGACCCTGCCAGGGACTTCGACATGACACAGCAACCACTGGACCCCACCGACGCGTTCCGCGAACTGGGCCGGATCAAACTGGCCGAGATCAGCCTGGAGGGCGTCCTGAGCCGGGTCGCTGAACTGGCCAAGCAAACACTGCCCGGAGCAAGCGAGGTGTCCGTCACGCTGATCCGCGACCGGGGTGCGTACACGGTCGCGTTCACCGGTGAGCTGGCCCGGACGCTGGACGAGTCGCAATATGAGCGGGGCTACGGTCCCTGCCTGGACGCGTCCACCGCGACCGCGACGATGTCCATCACCGATATGGCTGCCGAGGACCGCTGGTCCGACTGGACCCGGCGGGCCACCGAAGCCGGCGCCCACAGCTCGCTGTCGATCGGGCTGCCCGTCCACGACGTTGTCACCGGCGCGCTGAACGTCTACGCCACCAAACCCAACGCGTTCGATGATGATGCGATCACCGTGGCGCAGACCTTCGCTGGCTACGCAGCCGTGGCCCTGGCCAACGCCCACCTGTACGACACCACCGCGACGTTGGCCCAACAGATGCAGGCGGCGATGGACAGCCGCGCCGTCATCGAACAGGCCAAGGGCATCATCATGGGGGAGCGGCGCTGCACCGCCGATGAGGCCTTCCAGATCCTGGCGCGGGTGTCGCAGGACTCCAACCGCAAGCTGCGAGACGTCGCCTCGGCGCTCGTCGCGCGAGCGGAGCAGACCCCGAAACCCTGAGCTGGCAAGCCGGCCGCACGGGCCGGAAGCCAACCCACGCTTGCCCCACAGCCTGTGGCCGAGGACCGCCGGCCGTACCGACATAGGTTTGGCCGTCCCTCGACGGGGAAGTCGGTGCCCCTCATTGAGCCCGGAGGGGGTCTTCGGCGTGATCGATCCCGTAGCCCAGCCATCGATGGTGTCGACGCCGGCTGCCGACCGGGTGCTCTGCCGGGACAGTCTCGATCGGGTGCTCTTGGACGCCGCCGCGTGTGGTGCGTGTCCACCTGGCTGTGGTCACCTGGAGCATGTACCTGTCCTGGGCCGGCATCGGGGGCTGCCGCATCCGCTGAGGCGCGACGCGCTCACGAACACCGCCTACGCCGAAGCCGTCTCCGCTGAGCACGTCAGCCGGATCGACGCCGAGGCGGTGGCCAGGTGGATCATCGGCCGGTACCCGACGGTGACGTATCCGGCTGTGGTGTTGGGCTCCGCGCACGGCGGTGCCGTGCATCTGGCTGCCGCGCTCGGCGCGCCGTGGTTGCCCACCGGGTTCACCGTCACGGTGCGTTGGCCGGGTGGGAGCGTGGGGGACTGGGGTGGCGCGCGGGACGCCGGGGCGGCGGTCGCCGCTGGGCTGTTGGCCCGTGATCCGGCGCTCAGTGTGCGGCAGGTGCACGACCCGGTGCGCCGGGGTGGGCTGTGCGCCTCGACGCTGACGTTGCATATCCGCTGGCGGCGACTACCGGCGGCGTACCGGAGCTTCCTGCGGGATCGACTGCGGCCGACAGGCGCGTCGCTGCTGCTGCGTGACCTGCGCACCTGGCCCGTCCTCGACGGCGGGCCCGGGCACACCTTCCAGCTGGGCAGTCCGGTCAGCGGGTGGGAACCGGACGACTACACGGTGGACAATCCTGGGTTCGCCGAGGTGATCCGCCGGTTCGGCAGTGAGGGCGGAATCACGCCGTACCCGACGGTGCGGCCCCGGTACGCCGAGTCCGCCGGGGAGCCGGAGCTGGAGCCGGATCTGCGCCGGGTCACCGCCGAGACCGGTCGGGCCGCCCATCGGGTGCTATACCCGAACCCGGAGGCGCTCAGCGCCTGCGTGGCGGATCTGTACCGCGACTGGCTGCGCGGCCGCGGCGGTGGGCGGCGTTGCGTGGTGGAAGCCGAACGGCTGCTCGCCCCCGGGCACGTCCTGGCCGCCGGGCTGGTGCCGTACTGGTGCGAAGCGGCATCACGCCGGGCCGTAGCCGGGGCCGAGTGGTGGCTGGCCGGTAGTAGCCGGTTCGACTCCGTGGACGTGCTACCAGCACCGCCCGGCTCGGCCTGCGACGCCCACGCCGAGCCACGGCAGTGGCGCGCCGTCGCCTGGTTCGGCCGCCACCGCGGGCAGGTGGACCCCGAAGCGGCCGGCCGCTACCCGCTGCTGCCACTACCGACCAGCCACGCCACCACCGCGCTGGACGCCACCCGCGCGGCATCCTGCGCGCTGCCTCGGGTGGACATGGCACAGGTACTCAACGGGTTGCGCGGCACGGGTCAGCCGCTGGGGATCATGGTGCCCTGAAACCCGGTGAGTTGGAGCAGCGGGTCAGCCATGAGCGAGCGCGCAAACCGACGCCGGCGCTGTCGCCGAGTGCCAGCTCGTCCGGTGACCGGGGACGTCGGTCGTCGCATCGAGGCCACCAGCAGGATCGGGGTGACGCGGCAATGGACTCCGCAACTGGGCGGGCGGCACGGCGGTCGCGCCCAGCCGGGCAACGGCCAGGAACGCGATCACCCACCCGATGCGGTCGGGCAGCGCGATGAGCACCCGGTCCGCGACGCGCACGCCGTGTCCGCCGAGCACTGTCGCGGCCCGCGCGGAAAGGTCGTGCACCTCGCCGTGGGTCCACGTCCGGCGCTCGTCCACGAACGCCGGGGCCGCCGCCCACCCGTGGCGCTCGGTGCGACCGGCCAGGTCGGCTGCGATGTTCACCGCGGTCCCCGCCCCACGTGCTGGCGCCCGCCGGCGCGGGCCTCGTCGGCGGCGGCCCATTCCGCGTACGCACGCATCGGCGCCGCCGTTTTCAGCAGCATCTCGTCGTACTCGTCAGCGGGGTCGGAGTCGAGCACGATCGCGCCGCCGGCGCCGAGGTGCAGCTGGCCGTCGACGAAGACGGCGGTGCGGATGACGATGCTCAGATCGGCGGTGCCGTTGCAGGACAGAAACCCGAGAGCCCCGGAGTAGACGCCGCGCGCCGCCGTCTCCAGCGAGTCGATGATCTCGAGCGTGCGCAGCTTGGGCGCACCGGTCCGAGCCGCCGGGAAAGCAGGCACGCACGCAGTCGACCGCGTCGACATCCGCTCGCAGGTTGCCACGCACGGTGGAGACGAGCTGGTGCACGGTGGCGTACGTCTCGGTGGCCAGCAGTGACGGCACGCTCACCGTACCCACGTCGCGGACCCGGCCCAGGTCGTTGCGCAGCAGGTCGACGATCATCAGGTTCTCGGCTCTTGTCTTGGGATCCGCGGCGAGCGATGCCCGCAGCCGTGCGTCCTCCGCCTGGGTTCGGCCGCGCGGTGCCGTGCCCTTGATGGGCTTGGTCTCCACGACCCGGTCGGCGGTTATCTTGAGGAACCGCTCCGGTGCGGAACTGGCGACAGCGATGTCGCCGAACCGCAGGAACGCGGCGTACGGCGCCGGGTTGTGCCGGCGCAGCAGTCGGTGATAGTCGAGCGGATCGCCCGCCGCGGGCAACCACGCGGCATTGGTCAGGCAGATTTCGTAGCTCTGTCCGGCAGTCAGCTCGCGTCGACAGGCGGTCGGCGAAGAGCCAGCACGCGTCCGGAGTCGTGGCCCGGTGCCGGTTGTCCGACCCGCAGTCGGCCTTCATCTCGTAGCCGAAGTAGCCCACATATCCGCAGGTGAAGTCGAACGGCAGGGCCGCGTCAGCCGCCCACCGCCGGGTCAACTCGCGTTGCAGGTAATCGAAGACACTGCCGGCGACCAGCCGCGACGGGTGTCCGGTCCGCTCGATCTGCACTGTGCCGGCCTGCACCTCGTAGCGCACCAGCTCGGCCAGCGGGCCGCTGCCGTCCCCGAAATAGGAGAAGCGCGCCTGTCCCGGTTCGACCCGGGAACTGTCCAGCCAGAACGCGTGGCGCGACCCGGAGAACTGCCGGGTGAAGGCGGACTTCGGGTCCACCGCTTGAACAGCCGCATCAGTCTCGGCATCATCACCCACGTCACGATGACCGCGACACCGATGCAGAGAACCACCGTACGCAACACGACGGATGCTCCCCGCAACCGAGGGATGAGCGTCATGTTGAACAGCAGAACCGGTGGAAACACCGCCATCAGGGTGACAACGGCCATCTTCCACTTCGGCGGCGCCCTGTCTGTCAGGGTGAGTTGAGGCCAGCGGCTTGTAGCAAGTCCGTCTGATGGGGCGAGTTCAGGATTGAGATGCGTTGAATACTGCTGTTGGGGTCGTGGCCGTCGAGGATGAGGTCATGAGTCGCAAGAAGGGACCTCGTTCGGGCGGGCCGCGGCCGCGTCGGGTGTTCACGCCGGGGCAGAAGCTGGAGCTGCTGGCCCGGTATGAGCGGGCCGTCGTTGTTGGTGAAGGCGGGGCGTTCCTGCGACGCGAGGGTTTGTACTCGTCGTTGATGTCGGAGTGGCGCCGGGTCCGGGACGCGGGCCTGTTGCAGGACAAGCCGGCTGGCGAGACGGTCGGGCGGCCGTCGGCGGAGCAGGCGGAGATCGCCCGGCTGCGGCGGGAGTTGGAACGCACGCAGTCGCGGCTGGCACGGACCGAGACGGCGTTGGAGATAATGGGAAAAGCGCGCGAGCTCTTGGAGGACATCTCCAGGAGCGAGCCGGACGGTCCGGACGTGTTCGGGCTCGGCAGGCGCTGATGGACGCCTATCAGGCGTTGACCAGGACGGGGACCACCACGCGGGACGCGGCCCGGGTGACCGGGATCGCCCGGGCCAGCGCGGATCGGGACCGGCGCCGGCCAAGCCCGGTGGCCTCA
>DASVVF010000929.1:0-1837 GCA_036386695.1 Catenuloplanes sp.
CGTGTTCGGGGTCCGCTGGCCGGTGCGGTCCTTCTGCTCGGACTTCGCGATGACCCAGCGGACCGCCCACGTGCTCGGTGAGTTGGAGTACACCGTGGCGGCCTTCACCCACGGTCCGGAAATCACCGACCGGCCCCGTGAGCACATCAGACGGTTCCTCAGCCGGCACCGTCGGGCGGCCTGATCAGAACCTGGACCGCCGGCGTCCTCAGGCGGCCCGCCGGGCGCCGATCTGGTCCTGGGTTCGGTGTGCTCAGCGCCATCCGGTCCGCTATCGACCATTGTGGACGTCGGGTTTGACGTCAAGCGGCACCGGTGGCGTGGACGGTCGTCAAGCAGAACGGCGAATGCCTGGAGTCGAAGGTCGTCGGGCGCACGTCCGGCGGGGGATTCATCCGATCACCGCTGAGTCGGTCGCTCCGGTTGTAAGCGCCCCAGCGGCCGGCTATCTCTTGACGTTCATCGATGCGGGGCCATATCGTCACGCGAATCGACGCTGAAGCGATTTAGACATCTGATCACTTAGCCCAGGAGGTAAGGCGTGCCGACCCGTAGGGATTTCCATCGCCTCACCGTAGGCGCCGCCGCCGGCGCGGCCGTGCCGGTGACGCTGTGGCCAGGAACCATCGCCCAGGCCGCACCGGTACCCGGCCCCGGCGCGGTGATCACCGTCGAGGAAACCGCCACCCAGGTCGTCGTCGACAACGGACCGGTGCGCCTGGTGATCGGCAAGGCCAACAACGGTCGGGCCACCTCCCTACGGTTCAACGGCCAGGAGTTGATGGCCAACGGCGGGATGGGTTACTACGACGTCAACTCCGAGGCGCTGGGTACGCCGGTGCCCCTGCCGCCGACCGTCGCGGCCTACAGCGTGCGGCAGGGCCCCGACTTCGTCGACGTGGCCTGCACCATCGGCCCCACCGCGGGCGGCCCGTTCACCACCGTGCGCCACTACATCGTGCGCGCCGGCGAACCGGGCATCCACCTGGCCACCGAGTTCCACCACACTCCCGACGCGCACGGCTTCCGGGCCGCCCAACACCGGTTTGTGCTGCGCGTCGATCCGACCCTGTTCACCCACGCCTCCGTCGAGGACGACGCCGTCGGGGCGCCCTGGCGGGCCGCCGCTGCCGTGCTGCCCACCCCGGCCGAGCTCAGGGCCGCACCGGAGGTCATGGACGCCACCGACGACCTGGCCGGCCTCGGCTCCGCCTATCCACGTCGCTACTACACCAAGTACGACTGGGCGGTCTACCTCAAGGACCACCGGGTGCACGGCCTGTACGGCAACGGGTACGGCGTCTGGGCGGTGCTGGCGAACCTGGAGGCGTTCGCCGGTGGGCCGACCCGGCAGGACCTGACGCTGCACCAGACCAACACCACTCCGGTCCTGCTGGTGGAGCCGCAGGCGACCCACTACGGCTCGCCGGCGATCGAGGTCAACGGCGCCTGGAGCAAGACGTACGGCCCGTACTACCTGCACCTGAACACCGGCACCGACCCGGCGGCCATGCGCGCCGACGCCCTGCGGCACGCCGACCCGAAATGCCACCGGGAGTTCTACGACCGGGTCGCCCTTCCCGGCTGGGTGCCGTCGGCGGACCGGGTCACCGTGACCGGCCGGGTCCGGATCCCCGGGCGGCACAACATGGCCGGGGCGGTCGCGGTCCTCTCCGACAACCACGTCGACTTCCAGCGCACCGTGCACGGGTACCAGTACTGGGCGGACGTCAACGTCAGCGGCTCCTTCCGGCTCTCCGGCGTACGGCCCGGCACCTACCGCCTGTCGGTCTACCGACCGGGCGTGTGGGGGGAGTACGTGCGCGACGACGTGGTC
>DASVVF010000930.1:0-2752 GCA_036386695.1 Catenuloplanes sp.
GACAATGGGGGGAACAAGATCATGAGACCAATGCTTACCGCCGCCACGGTCCTGGTCCTGGCCGGCGCGCTCAGCGCTGGCTGCGCCGGACGCCAGTCGTTGGCCGAGGCCGCCGGACCCGGCGACAGCCTCGCCGGCGCGGCGAGTTACCAACAGCTCGTCGACACGCTGTACGGCACGGGCAACGACCGCGTCGCCGCCGAGGCCCGCGCGAGCGCTGCGGTGCAGAAGTCGATCGCTGACTGTATGCGCGCGGCCGGGCACACCTACACCCCATCACCGTCGGAACGCACCGCTGGCGGGCCGATCGTCCCCGCTGACCTGACCTCGCTGGCGCCGATCGGCGCGGGCGGGTTCGGCATCGCGCAGTTCAAGCGCAACGTCGCCGAGGCCGCCGACAACAGGCGTAACCCCGGCTTCACCGGACTGACCACTGACGCCGAACTTGAGGCGTACGGCGCCGCGCTCGGGCCGTGCATCACGGCCGCACCCGACGTCGAGCCGTTCGCTCCGGCGGCGCAGGCGAGCTTGTCAGTGGAGCTGGAGAAGCTGTTCACCGCCCTGGAGGAACAGCAGGACGCCGCGGCGATGCTCACCGGGTACGGCGCCTGCATGAAGCAGGCCGGTTTCCCAGTTGCGAACTACCTTCAACTGCACCAGCTGATCGACGGCAAGTTCCCCGACCCGGCCACGGGGTGGGCCAAGGTGAGCCAGGACCCGGCGTGGGCCGCTGCGGTTGACTTCGAGCGTCGAGCCGCTGACACCGACGCGACCTGCCGAACCGGCCTACGCGATCACGTCATGGCCGCGGCTGAACCGCAGCTGCGGCAGTTCACCGCCCGGCACGCTGTCGCGCTGAGCGAAGCTAACACGCAGTGGACCGCACAACGGCTCCTGCCCAGCTCCTGAACGCACCGTCGGGGCAACCGACATCATTCCGTCGAGACCCGGCCCAAGACCATCCCTCACGCGATGATCAACTTTTTGGCGGCAGGTCGCGCGCTCGTTAACAACGCCCCAGGTTGATCGACACGCGAGCGCCAGCGCGGCGCCGGCCCGGTCCTGGACCGAGTGTGTTGGGCCGGGCACGATGTGGTGATGGGTGAGGTGCGTCCCCGGTGGGCGAAGCTGCCACCGGGCGAGCGGGATCGTCGTCTGGCGCAGAGCGCCGCCGACCGTGCGCGGACTCCGGCGTCGGCGTCGCCGCGATGGGCGGGGCTGCAGGAAGACGAGCGGCGCCGCCGGCAGTCGCAGAGCGACGCGTCGCGGGCCAGAGCGTCACGGTGGGCCGGTCTGCCGCCGGATGAGCAGCAGCGCAGGCAGTCGCAGAGCGACGCCGCGCGGGCCGCCGCCAACCGCACCCGGACGTCCGGAGCCGAGGCGGCCACGGTGGCCGAGCTGGAGAACGACGAGACCCTGCAGGCGATGGGGCACACGATCGAGTACGGCGGGTACGACTTCATGTCCAAGGACGACTGGTGACCGCGCGCCCCGTGAGGCGCGAGCGCCTGGATCGCACCATCGCCGCGGCGGTGCCCGTCGACGGGCTGGGCCGGTGGGCCAGGCCGAGCGGCAGAGCCCGCTCACGTACGCCGTGACCAGCAGGTCGGTGCTGGCCGGCCTCGCCGTGATCGCCGTGCTGAGCTGGGTCTACCTGGCCCGCAACGACGACTGGCGCGGCTGGGTGTTCGCCGTGCCGTCGACCATCGGGTTGCTCGCCGTCATCACCCTGCGGCGCATGACTCGCACCGCCCGCACCCGCTGACAGCACCACTCCCCCGACGTGCCCGCCGCCGCGCTCGCCGGCGGGCACGTCGGTTCACGATGCGGCTACCGGTAGGCGGCGATATCGGTCGCGGTGGCGGCGATCTGTTCGCCCAGGCGATGCAGGTCCTTGGCGAGACGTTGCACCTCACCGAAGTCGCCGTTGCTCATGCTGATCAAGGTGTGTTCCGCGGCCACGACCAGGTGAGCGAGCTCGGGAATCAGTCGGCTGGCGGCCGGCACCATCGGATCCTCGGGGCTGATCCGACTGCGGAGCCTGCCCAGCAGGGCGGAGATCGGGTCCAGGGCGGCCGCTTGCTCGGCGAAGGTGAAAGCCGGGGTCAGGCTGAGGCGGTGAGCGACCGGCTGCGAGCCACGGGTGCCCCGGGCGGTGCCGACGCTGCCATCGATCGCGCGGACGCGCACGAGCCAGGTATCCACGGCGGCGGTGGCCCGGGGATCGGCCTGCCAGCCGTGGGCGATCCGGCAGGCGTGATCCAGGGCGGACCCGTCGTCAGGCGGGGGTGCAACGGCGACATGCCGGCCGACTTCCGTGCCGTTGTCGCCGCCGACGTACTCAATGACTTCCATGCGCCGGGTCAGTGCCATGTGAGTAATGTCCACCGCGGCCGCCGTGCTCGGCAATCGGCCGGTCGATCTGGTCCCGCTTCACTCTGGTGTCAGTGGGCCGATGCCGGGGTGTGCGGAGAGCCGTTCGGCGAGGTCATGCAGGATCGGCGCGGGGGCGCTCTCCAGGGTGCCGGAGTCGGGCAGCAGACAGACGGCGGCGCCGGTGACGGCGTTGCGGGCCTCGGTACACAACGCCGCCCACGCGGCGGTGGCGCCGATGCCGTGGGTTCCGGTGACCGATGCGACCTGCAGCGCGGTGGCGTAGTCAGCCCGGCCAGGATCGTGCGGGCCAGGCTCGTACCCGAGGTTCTCGTTGACGAACCGGACCGCGGCCGTGGTGTCGGTGAGGCCCGGGTTG
>DASVVF010000931.1:0-7391 GCA_036386695.1 Catenuloplanes sp.
TGACCGGGCTGACCGTACTGCGGCTGCGGGTAACCGGGCTGGCCGTAGCCCTGCTGGGGTTGACCCGGCTGGCCGTAGCCCTGCGGGGGGTAGCCGGGCTGGCCGTAGCCCTGCTGCGGGTACGGGTGGGGGTAGCCGGGCGGATGGTTGGGCCGGGTCGCCGGCGGCAGGTGCAGCCACACCCGGTAGATCGCGTAGCCGGTGATACCCAGCACCGCCAACCACGCCAGGCGCACCAACAGCCCTTGGAACGCGCCTCGGATGGTGTCGTCGGCGATCACCACAACGCCGACCAGGAGGCCGAACACCGTGCTGAAGAAGGCGGCCACGGCCACCTCCACCAGCGCGATGGTGGTGATCAGGCGGGCCCGGCCGACCGGCGGCGTCAGGTGGGTCGCCAGCAGCACGGCAAGGAACGGAAAACCGATCGTGGACACGTTGACGAAGTTGAAGAAGCTGTCGCGGGACCGCGAGGTGAAGTCCCGGCTGCCCAGCTCATAGGGGATCAGCAGGTCGAGGACCGCTACGAAGAGCAGCACGGCGGTCGCCGCGACGAGCACCAGGGCCGCGATCTCGCGCAGTGGTTTGGTGCGCTGACGGGCCGACTCGGCGTCGATCGGCTCGGCCTGCGGTTGGCTGGTCAAGGTTCCCCCTGCGGAGCGTGATGGTCATCCGCGGCCCAGCCTAGCCGGCCACGCTACCGATCCCCGCCCGCCCGGCCGGCCCCGGGCGGGCGGTACGCGTCGGCCCCGGGCGGTAGGCGAGGATAGCGGGATGCGGATCGTGGTACTGGCCGGCGGCATCGGCGGCGCCCGCTTCCTGGTCGGGGTGCGCGCGTACGCCCGCCGGACCGGCGCCGAGGTGACCGCGGTGGTCAACGTCGGCGACGACGTCCAACTGCACGGGTTGCGCATCTGCCCCGACCTGGACAGCGTCATGTACACCCTGGGCGGCGCAGCCGACCCGGAACGGGGTTGGGGTCGGGTCGGCGAGACCTGGGCGGTCAAGCGGGAACTCGCCGCGTACGGGGCCGAACCGACCTGGTTCGGGCTGGGTGACCAGGACCTCGCCACCCACCTGGTACGGACCACCATGCTCAACGCCGGCTACCCGCTCTCGGCGGTCACCGAGGCGCTGTGCACCCGCTGGGACCCCGGGGTACGCCTGCTTCCGGCCAGCGACGACCGCCTGGAGACGCACGTGATCGTGGACGTCGACGGCGGCCGCCGGGCGATCCACTTCCAGGAGTGGTGGGTCCGCTACCAGGGCAACCTGCCCACCCACCGGTTCGTCTTCGTCGGCGCCGAGTCGGCCAAACCGGCCGCCGGGGTGCTGGACGCCCTGGCCGCCGCCGACGTCGTGCTGGTCGCCCCGAGCAACCCGGTGGTCAGCATCGCCCCGGTGCTGGCCGTACCGCAACTGCGCGAGGCGGTGACCGGCGGCCGCGCCCCGGTGGTGGGCATCTCACCGATCATCGGCGGGGCGCCCGTACGCGGGATGGCGGACCGCTGCCTGGCAGGCGTCGGCGTCGACTGCAGCGCGGCCGGCGTCGGCGGACTGTACGGGGCCCGCGCCGACGGCGGGCTGCTCGACGGCTGGCTGGTGGACACCACCGACGCGGACACCACGGTGGCCGGCGTGGCGGTGCGGGCGGAGCCCCTGTGGATGCGGGACGAGGCCACCACGCAGGAGATGGTGGTGGCGGCGGTGGAGCTGGCGGGACGGGCCGGATGACCGGCCGGCGTCCCGACGTAGCGGACCGCGCCCGGCGGGGTGGGCTGCGGATCCTGCCGGTGCACGGGATCCCGGAGGTGACCCCGGGCGACGACCTGGCCGCCCTGATCGGCGCGGCGGCGCCATGGCTGCGCGACGGCGACGTCCTGGTGGTCACCAGCAAGATCGTGTCCAAGTCGGAAGGTCGGTTGGTCGACGTGCCGGCGCAGGACGGCCCGGCCCGCGCCGCCGCCCGGGCCGAGGTGCTCGCGGCCGAGACGGCGCGGGTCGTCGCCCGCCGCGGGCCGACCACGATCGTGCAGACCCACCACGGCTTCGTGATGGCCGCCGCCGGCATCGACGCCTCCAATGTCGAGCGTGACCGGCTGGTGCTGCTGCCCAAGGACCCCGACGCCGCCGCCCGGGAGCTGCGCACGGGGCTGCGGCACCGCCACGGCGTGGACGTGGCGGTCATCATCTCGGACACGATGGGCCGACCCTGGCGCAACGGGCTGACCGACGTGGCGCTGGGCGCCGCCGGCCTGCCACCGGTGCGCGACCACCGCGGCGAGGTCGACCCCTACGGCAACGAGTTGCAGGTCACCGAGATGGCCGTGATCGACGAGCTGGCCGGTGCCGGGGAGCTGGTGAAAGGCAAGTGCGACCAGGTGCCGGTGGCCGTCGTACGCGGCTATCTGCGCCCGGACGGCGACCGGCCGTATGACGACCGGCCCGACGACGACCGGCCCGACGAGGACGACCAGGGGCCCGCTGACGGCGCACCGGCGCCGGACGACGACAGGACCGCGGACGGCGCACCGGCGCCGGACGGACCGGGCGCGGCAGCGTTGGTGCGCGACGGCACCACGGACATGTTCTCCCTCGGCACCGACGAGGCCCGGGCGCTGGGTCGGCGGGACGCCGCCGTGCTGAGCGACCCGGCCACCCTGCCCGGCGGCGCCGTCGACCCGGCCGCTCTAGCGCGGGCCGTCGCCACCGCCGCCACCGCGGTGGCCGAGGGCACCGGCTTCACGGTGCGGACCGGAGCCGACGCCGGGGCCGTGGTGCCCGGCGCCACGGCGGTGGTGCACTGCCGGTCTCCCGCCGATCCCGGTCCGGCCGGTTGGCTGCGGTTCGGGGCGGACCTGCACCGGCTGCGGGCGGCCCTCGCGGCCGAGGGCCTGTTCTCCACCGTCAGCCCGACAACCGACCCGCCCGCCACCAGCGCGGCCAAGGCCACCAGCGTGGTGGGGTCGGACCGGGCGATGGTGGTGGTGGTGGTGGCGGTTTCCGCCGGTTGAGGCGATCGGACCAACCCGCGCGGGTCAGCTCAGCCAGAGGACGACCCGGTGGTCCTCGTCGGTCACGTAGTAGCGCCGGCCGTCCAGCTCGGCCAGCCCCTCGACGTTGTGGAACGGGGCCAGCTCGGCGATCACCACGCCGGGCAGTTCGTGGCCGGTGCCGGCGTCGGGTATGGCGAACCGGACGTGGCGTGACGTGACGTCGCCGCCGTGCGGATGCTCGTCCAGCAGTACGGAACCCTTGCCGACCGCGTCGATCGAGCCCACCACGGCGTCGTAGCCGCCGTCCGGGCGGGCGGCGATGGCCCGGAACCCGGTGAGTCCACCGGGCGGGGTCACCCCGGTCAGCACGTACGCCCGGACCGCCGTCGGCCAGGTGCGCGGGTCGTCGTCGAACATGCCCGCGACGCCGGCGATCTCGACCAGGATCGGCTCGCCCCTGGCGGTGACCGGGAAACGCAGACCCACCAGCAGGGTGCCGGCCGGGGTGAAGGCAGCCGCCTCCACGTTGACCGGCAGGTCGCCGCGGCCGAGCCGGTCCACCCACCGCTTGGCCCGGGCCAGCCCCCGGTCGCGGGTGTCCCCGATGAACCGTTCGTACACCCGCTCACCGGTCGGCAACGGTGCGATGCCGGCGGTGGTCAACGCGTCGTTGAGCGCCCGGTGCAGTCGGAACTTGTTGCGCACCACCTGTAGCCGGATCCGGCCGGCGGCCGCGTCGTCCTCGCGGAACCGGGCGACGAACGCCCGGCGGGGTCGCAGCGGCCCGCCCTTCGACCCGTAGTGCGATCCCAGCACGTACACCCAACCGTCGAACGCGGCGAGCGCTTCGCCGTCCTCGGTGCGGTCGTTCTCGTCGCCGGCGTCGACGCTGAGGTGGCGGGCCGACCACTGCCCGTCGTGCCCCTGGGCCAGGATGGCCAGGCACTGTTCGACCGGCCCCTCGTCGAGCACCGTCCAGAACGCGCGGACGGCACCCAGCGTGCCCAGTACGGCGGGCGAGCGGACCGGCAGCAGGTCACTGGCCTCATTGCAGCCGACGACGAGTTCCACAGCTGTCATGGCGGGGATCACGGTGCCCAGCTTAGGAGCCGTACGCCCGCGCACCGGGCGACTTCGCGCCGCCGGCCCCGGACGGAACCGCCGACCAGCCCGTGACGCTCAGACGAGGCCGTGCTCGCCGCGCTCCTTGAGTTCGTCGACCAGGTGCTTGACCTCCTGGGCCCGGTCGCGGGGGCAAATCAGCACGGCGTCCGGGGTGTCGACGATGATCAGGTTACGGACGCCCAGCGCGGCGATCAGCCGCCCGGAGTGCGGCACCACCACCAGGTCGCTGCTGTCGCGCAGCAGCACACCGGGCTTCTCCTGCGCACCCTGCGCGCCCAGCACCACGTTTCCCCAGGTGTCGGCTTCCAGCACGTCGCCCAGGGTGTGGAAGTCGCCGACGTCGTTCCAGCCGAAGTCGCCCGGTACGGTGCCGACCAGGCCGGCAGCCGCCGCCCCCTCCATCACCGCGTAGTCCACCGAGATCCGCGGCAGCAGCGGCCACACCTCGCCGAGGACCTCTTCGCGTTCGCCGGTCTCCCACGCCTCGCCGATCCGGGACACCCCGGCGTGCAGCTGCGGCTGCTGGCGCGCCAACTCGGCGAGGAAGACATCGACCCGCCACACGAACATGCTGGCGTTCCACAGGTAGCGGCCGGAACGGACGTACTCCTCGGCCAGCTCGTACGCCGGCTTCTCCTTGAACTCCTCGACGGCCAGCACCGGTCCGTCGGAGATCGGGCCACCGCACTGCAGGTAGCCGTAGCCGGTCTCGGGGTGGCTCGGGGTGATGCCGACCGTCATCAGCAGCCCCTGGTCCGCGCCGACCATCGCCTCGCGGATCACCTCGACGTACCGCTCGCCGTCGGCGATCAGGTGGTCGGCGGCGAAGGCGCCCATCACGGCGTCCGGGTCGCGTTGGGCGATGACCGCGGCGGCGAGCGCGATCGCCGCACAGGAGTCGCGGGGCGACGGCTCGACGAGGATGTTCTCCTCGGGCAGGCCGGCCAGCTGGCGCGCCACCGCGGCGGCGTGCGAGACCCCGGTGACCACCAGGGTCCGTTCGCTGCCGGACAGCGGCGCCAGGCGCTGCGCGGTCGCCTGCAACAGCGAGGACTCCGTCCCGGTGAGCGGATGGAGGAACTTGGGGTGGCCGGCACGGGACAACGGCCACAGGCGGGTGCCACTGCCACCCGCCGGGATCACGGCGTAGAGCATCACCACATCATGCCCGGCGCACCGCCTCCGGGCCGCGACACCCGCAAGCCCGGCGTCAACAACCCGCCGCCCGCCCCCAGGCCGCGACGTGCACCTCGGCGCTGGACTCCCAGGTGAACTCCTTGGCGCGTTCGAAACCGGCCTTGGCCAGGGTCATCCGGCGCGGTTCGTCATCGAGCAGGGCCGCCAGGTCGATGGCGATCTGCTCCGGGTCCTCGCTGGTGTAGGCCACCGCGTCGCCGCCCACCTCGGGCAGCGACAGCCGCGGCGTGGTCAGCACCGGGGCCGCGCAGGCCATCGCCTCGAGGATCGGCAACCCGAAGCCCTCACCGTACGAGGGGTAGGCGGCCACCAGGGCGCCACCGAGGAAGCCGGGCAGGTCGGCGTAGCGCAGATAGCCCGGGCGCAGCAGCCGCAGGTGCGGCGGCATCTCGGCCACCGCGCGGTCGATGTCGTCGTCGTGGCCCTGTCCCCCGGCGACCACCAGCGCCGGCGGCTCCGGGCGGTCGGTCACCGCCCGGGCCCAACCGCGGATCAGGTTGGGGACGTTCTTGCGGGGCTCCTTGGCGCCGAGGAACGCGACGTAGCTGGTGCCGCCCAGACCCAGCCGGGCGCGGACCCGGGCCTTCTCCTCCTCCGTCGGAGCGTGGAACGCCGACTGGTCGACCCCGTGGTACGCGACGTCGATCGCCGTGGGGTCCGCGTCGAGCAGGCGGATCAACTCGTCGCGGGTGGCCTTGCTGGGCACGATCACCCGGGCGGCGCGGCGCAGCGAGGTCTTGATGGCGCTGCGGAAGAACGTGCGCCGCGACTTGTCGTAGTGCTCCGGCTCGGTGAAGAAGGTGGCGTCGTGGATCGTCACCGTGACCGGGCAGCCGGCCCGCAGCGGGCAGGTGTAGAACGGCGCGTGCAGCACCTGGGCGCCGACCTGCTGGGCCAGCAGCGGCAGCCCGGTCTGCTCCCACGCCAGCCGCGCCGGCCGGTGGGCGACCGCCGCCGGGGCGGCGATGACGTCGACACCGGGCAGCATCCGGCTGTAACGCTCCGCATCCGTACGCAGGGCGACGACGGCGAGGTCGACCTGCTCGCCGGCGACCTTCCCGAGGGCACCGAGCAGACCGTCGACGTATCTACCGACGCCGCCCCGGTCGGCGGGGACACTCGTGGCGTCGACAAGCACGCGGGGCGGGCGACCGGCGGTCACAGGGCAGCTCCTTCAGCGCTGGGGGGGTGCGCGATGTCTTGAAGATCACACGTGTTGTGTGCGGTAACACGGGCAAGCGTACGCCCGTTGCGGCGCCCGTCGAGGACCGCGACGCCGCCTGACGCATGCCTTTCCGGCAACGTTTTCGGAGCTTCAGCACCCCGCCGCCGGGCGGTTACCCTCCGTATGGAAAACCAACCGTCCGGCGACCCGCTATCGTCAGCGCCGATGAACGAGACAATCCCCAGCCTGGTTGCCACGGCGATCGGCCACGATCCGACCCGGCCGCTGCTCACCTGGTATGACGACGCCACCGGTGACCGCACCGAGTTGTCCGGCGCCACACTGGACAACTGGGTGGCCAAAACCGCCAACCTGCTGGTCGACGGGGTCGGGCTGGGCCCGGCGGACACCGTCGGGGTGCTGCTGCCGCCGCACTGGCAGAGCGCCGTGGTGCTGCTCGGGTGCTGGGCGGCGGGGGTGGCCGTCGACCACGGCCCGGATCCGCGACCGGTCGAGGCGCTGTTCGTCGCCACCGCCGGGGTCGCCGACGCCGCACGGGCCTGGTCGGCCGGCGAACGCTACGTGCTGGGGTTGCTACCGCTGGGTGCGCCGATGCGTCAGGTACCCGACGGTTATCTGGACTTCGTCGTCGAGGTACGCGGTCAGGGCGACCGGTTCGTCGCCTCCGGGCCGGTCGGACCGCACGATCTGGCGGTCGCCGGACCGACCGAGCTGGGCCACGCCGAACTGTGCGAGCAGGCCGTCAGCCGCGCCGCGGAGCTGGGGATCACCGCCGGCTCGCGGGTCCTCATCGACGCCGTGCACCACGCCGACCCGCTGGACTGGCTGCTGGCGCCGTTGGCCGTCGGCGCCTCGGTGGTGCTCTGCGCCCAACTGGACCCGTCGCG
>DASVVF010000932.1:0-2520 GCA_036386695.1 Catenuloplanes sp.
ACCGCCGGCGGCGCCGCCCTGGACCGCCCGGTCGCGCTCGGCTACACCGTCGCCGCGACGGGCACCGCCACCGCCGGACGCGACTACGCCCCACTGGCCGGCACGCTGACGTTCCCGGCCGGCACGGCCTCCGGGTCCACCACCCAGCTGCCGGTCGATGTGCTGGCCGACCGGGCGCCGGAGACCGCCGAAACCGTGCCGATCCAACTGGGTTCCCCCGACACCGCGGTCAGCGTCGCCCAGCAGCCCGTCGTGGTGATCAACGCACATGGGTTGCCGTACCTCAACGACCGGCTGCCGGCGCGGTGGCGGGCCGCGGACCTGCTGCGCCGGATGACCCTGACCGAGAAGATCGGCCAGATGACCCAGGCCGAACGCGGCGCGGTCAGCGCCAACCCCCGCCTGATCGCCGAGTGGGAACTGGGTTCGATCCTCTCCGGCGGCGGTTCCGCGCCCAGCACGAACACGCCGGCCGGGTGGGCGGCGATGGTCAACGGGTTCCAGGAGCAGGCGTTGACCACCCGCCTGCAGATCCCGCTGATCTACGGCGTGGACGCGGTGCACGGGCACGGCAATGTGTACGGTGCGACGATCTTCCCGCACAACATCGGTCTGGGCGCCACCCGCGACCCGGCCCTGGTGGAGCGGATCGGGCACGCCACCGCAGCGGAGGTGCGCGCCACCGGCATCCCGTGGAACTTCGCCCCGTGTGTGTGCGTGGCCCGCGACGAACGCTGGGGACGCACCTACGAGAGCTTCAGCGAAGACCCCGCCCTGGTGGTGCGGATGGAGACCGCCATCGACGGGTTGCAGGGCCGCCGCCCCGGGCAGCTCGACGACCCCGACCGGGTGCTGGCCACCGCCAAGCACTACGCCGGTGACGGCGACACGGAGTACAACCCGGCCAACCCGGGCGCCCCGATCGACCAGGGCGTCACGGTCACCAACCGGCGTGACTTCGAACGCATCGACCTGGCGCCGTACCTGCCGGCGGTGCGCCGCCACCGGGTCGGCAGCGTGATGCCCTCGTTCTCCAGCGTGGACTTCACCGAGGACGGCGTCGGCAACCCGACCAAGATGCACGCCCACCGGGACCTGATCACCGGCACGTTGAAGGGCCGGATGGGCTTCGACGGGTTCGTCATCACCGACTGGGAGGGCATCCACCAGATCCCCGACCCGGCCGCGCCGACCGAGACCGGCCTGACCGCCCACAAGGTACGCGTCGGCGTGAACGCCGGCTCGGACATGTTCATGGAACCGTACGCCGCCCGCCAGTTCGAGGAACTGCTGCTGGCCGAGGTCAACGCCGGGCGGGTCAGCCGCTCGCGCATCGACGACGCGGTGAGCAGGATCCTGGTCAAGAAGTTCGAGCTGGGCCTGTTCGAGCGGCCGTTCGCACCGACCGGCACCCTGGACGTGGTCGGTAGCCCCGCCCACCGGCAGTTGGCCCGCCAGGCGGCGGCCCAGTCGCAGGTGCTGCTGAAGAACGCCGGCAACGCGCTGCCGCTGCGCCGCGACGCCCGGGTGTACGTCGCCGGGCGCAACGCCGACAACATCGGCAACCAGGCCGGTGGCTGGACCATGCAGTGGCAGGGGGTCACCGGCGCCGACGTCATCCCCGGCAGCACGGTGCTCGACGGCATCCGCGAGGTGGCGCCGGGCGCGCAGGTCACCTACAGCGTGGACGCCTCCGCCCCGACCGCCGGCGCCGACGTGGGTGTCGTGGTCGTCGGCGAGACCCCGTACGCGGAGGGTTTCGGCGACGTCGGCGGCCCGGTGTGGCCGTGGGGCGCCCCGGAGCAGCGCGAACCCAAGTCGCTGTCGTTGTCGAGCGGGGACCGGGCGGTCATCGACAAGGTGTGCGCGGCGATCGCCACCTGTGTGGTCCTGGTCGTCTCCGGGCGCCCGCAGGTCATCGGTGAGCAACTGGCCGGTGTGGACGCGTTGGTGGCGTCGTGGCTGCCCGGCAGCGAGGGCACCGGGGTCGCCGACGTGCTCTTCGGTGCGCGCCCGTTCACCGGCCGGTTGTCGATGAGCTGGCCGGCCGCCGAGGCGCAGGTGCCGATCAACGTCGGCGACGCCGACTACTCCCCGCTGTTCCCGTACGGCTGGGGGTTGCGCACCGACGCGGCCCGCGAGCGGCTGCGCTCGGCGCTCAACGCCGCCGGCGCCGGTGACCGCGCGGCGGTGCGCGAGCTGCGCCGCGCGGTCACCGCACCGTACTGGAACGGCGACGGTTCGGTGCGCGACCGGGCGGCGGTGCTGCGCTCGTTGAGCGCGGCGGCGCGCGCGCTGGGCCGGCCGTCCGGTCAGTCGGCGGTGCTCGCCGAGGCGGTGGTGTCGGTGGCCCGGGACCTGGCCCAGGCCGCGGTCGTGGCGGGTTCCGCGGCACCGGGGTGGGCGGCGCTGGTGGCCGACGCCGACCACGCGTTGGCCGCTGGTGACCCGGCCCGGGCGGTGTGGTTGCTGACCCGGGTGTGACGTCCGTCCGCGGGCGCCCGCGCCGCTTCGGCGCGG
>DASVVF010000933.1:0-5597 GCA_036386695.1 Catenuloplanes sp.
CCGCCACGGCCCTCGCCACGGCGGTGAAGAACCGGCTCAAGCGCATGCAGTACCGCCACGACCTTGTCGACGGCTACCTCGCCGGCACTGGGCTATCCCCACCAACCCCGCCCAGACCCTGACCCCGAAAGGTGTCTAGCGGGCCCCGCCTGGCGTACGCATCAGCGCGCACCGCCGTGAACGCCGACACCGGGCCCCCGGCGCGGTACTGCCACGGCCACCGGGTCACCTGGTCGCCGATCAGGTCGAACACCCGCGCGGCGGCCTCGTACTCGCCGACCATGTGCAGGCCCATGGCGAACGTGTTCACCCGCGGTGCCCAGCCCAGCCGGCGCTCGTGCTCGGGATGGAAGATGGACTGCTCCGTTGCGGTGAGGATGTCGGCGCGTACGTCCGGTCGCCGCAGGTACTGCGCGTCCTCGCCGTCCGGCAGGTCGAGCCACTGCTCGATGTGGGCGACGACCAGCAGCTCCGGCAGCAGGCTGCCCTTCGGCGCCTTGGCGGTGGCCTCTCGGGCGAACGCGAACATCTCGGCGTGACTGCCGTACCACTTGCGGCACAGGTACTGCAGCATGTGCTCGTGGGCCACGATGTGGTGCGGGTGCCGGCTCACCACGTTGGCGAAGCGGGCGTGGGCCTGTTCCGGGGGCAGTTGGCGGCCGCGTGCCGAGGCGACCAGGAACGCCCACGCCGTCGTGTCGTCGGGGTCACGGTCGGTCACCTCGTCCAGGCAGTTCTCCGCCATCTTGAGACGACGGAAGAATTCCTTGAACTTCTCCTCGCTGGTGTACTGCGCCTTGGCGTCGCCCCGCGCGCCCCACGCCCAGAACACCCCGTGGCAGCCCCGCACCAGCAGCGGCAGCGTGGAGTCGGGCTCGGCCGCGACCCACTCGCCGATCCAGTCCTGTACGTCGTCCACGTCGGCGGCGACCGACATCAGCATGGCCCGATCGTCGGGCTCGGTCACCGTGCCGAACAGGTCCCGGACGGTACGCCAGTCGCGGGCGGTGAGCGCGGCGATGAGAGTCCGGGCCAGCGGATCACCGCCGGCCGGATCGACGGTCAATCTCGGCGCCGCCGGTCTGGCACCGCGTTTGAACGGCCACATGTTGGTCCTCCCCAGGTCAGGCACAGGATGGTAAACGGTCCCGACTCGGTCCCGACACGGGCTTGCCCGGGAAGATCGGGATCGGTATGGTCTCCGCGCCGTCAAGCCCACGCGGGCGGCATCACGGGGAGGAACACCGCAATGACCGCTGCCGCGCGCGCTGCCGCGTCCGTACTCATGTTGCTCGGCTTCTATGTCGTGGCCCTGGTCCAGTTCGTCGCCGTCGTGGCGTTCGTCGTGTGGCTGGCCACGAAGACGAACGCCGGCGTCGGGCTCAAGCTGGGCCTGCCACTGCTGGTCGCGGTCGGCGCCACCGGTGTCGGGCTGTGGCGGGCCGTCCGCACCCGGCCGGAGCCGCTACGCGGGCTGGTCCTGTCACCGCAGGACGCTCCTGAACTCTGGCGGCTCGTGCAGGGCCTCGCCGCCGAGGTGGGCACCCGTACCCCGGACGAGATCCGCTTGGTGCCCGACGTCAACGCCGCGGTCAGCGAGGACGCCCGCCTGCTCGGGCTGCTCGGCGGTCGCCGGCGGCTGTACCTCGGCATGCCGCTGGTGCAGGTGTTGAGCGTCGACCAGTTGCGTTCGGTGGTGGCGCACGAGTTGGGGCACTACTCGGGGCGGCACACCCGCCTCGGCGCGGTCGCCTACCGGGGTCGGCTGGCCATCGGCGGCACGATCAGCCGGATCGGCCCGTGGAACCCGGTCGGCTGGGTGTTCCGTGCTTATGCGCGGCTGTACCTGCTGGTGGACAACGCCGCGTCGCGTCGGCAGGAGCTTGAGGCCGACCGGGCCTCGGTGCGGGTCGCCGGCCCGGAGGTGGCGGTGTCCGCGCTGCGGGAGTTGCCGGTGCTGGACGCGGCCTGGGACTTCTACTTCGGACGGTATGTGAGTCCTGGCTGGGAGGCCGGCTACGCCCCCGACGACGTGTTCGGCGGCTTCGGTGAGCTGGTCGACGCCCGCCGGCAGGAGCTCGACGAGCTACGCGCCGCGGAGCCGGAGAGCCACCCTTCGCGGTGGGACACCCACCCCCCGGTCGCCGACCGGATCGCCGTGCTCGCGGCGGCGCCACGGACCAACCACCCGGTGGACGGGCGCCCCGCCGCGGTGCTGCTCCCGTCGCTCGACGCGGCAGGGCGCCGGCTTCAGCAGGAGGTGCTGGACATCGGCGCCCGCACGGTACTGCCGTGGCCCCAGTTCACCGCCCACGCCGTCGGGGCGGCCCAGCAACGCCGCGCCGACCGGATCCTGCGTTCGGTCGCCCGGCTCATGTCGATCCCCCAGGCCGGCCTCGGCGACCTGCTCGAGCTCGTGGCCGCCGGCCGGCTCGGTGAACTCGCCGAGGAGTTCCACCCGGACGCCACCCGCAAGGAGGCCGCGGAACGCTTCGCCGAGCAGATGCACCTGCTGCTGAGCCTGGCCGCGGTGCGCTCCCAGGTGGCGTTCTGGCGGCACTCGTGGTCGGGTCCGGCCGAGCTGGTCGATGCCGCCGGCACGCCGTTCGACCTCGCCGACGTCGCGAAACTGGCGGTCTCGCCCGCCACCCTGCCGCAGGCCCGGGAACGCCTGGACCACCTCGGTGTCCGGGTGTCCGACGTGACCGTTGTGGAAAAGCGGGTCACCGGTGCGGGGGCCAACGTCATCGGTGCCCTCGCCAACATCAAGGTCGGCGACCTGGAAACCGACCTGATCGTGCTCGACCGGGGCCTGGTGTTCGCCACCGCGCCGAAGAAGACCAACAACGGCCGTCGCCGGCTGGAGGAGATGCTGTCCTCGACGACGCCCGAGCAGTTGGCCGCGCGGCACCGGTTCGTTCCGTACGAGGAGGTGACGGCGGTGCAACTCACCAAGCGCACCCCGGTGAGGGCGGAGCTGACCCTGCACGACGGCAGCACGGTGTCGGTGCACGAGCGGTGGGCCGGTGAACAGCTCGGCGAGAGCCGCGACACGTTGCTGTCGGTGCTCGACCGGCTCGCCGACCGCTGATCCCCCATCGGTTCTCAAGGCATGTGGTTGCTTAAGCGGTCCGGCGCTGGCGATCGTCGAGCACCCGTTCCCGGTCGGCGCGCTGGTGGCGCCGCACCTGCACACCCGGGAGGACGAGTACCCGATCGTCACCGAGGGCGAGGTCGGCTTCCGCTCGGGCGACCGGGAGGTGGTGCTCGGGCCGCGCGGCTACCTCGCAGGGCTCGACCTCGCGGAGCGCTACCGCAGCATCAGAGCGAACTGGTGTTGCACCGCGTCACGGCCAGGACGGCGCCAACAACCGGCCCCCCGACGCAGCGCAGGCCCACCGCCACGGCGACACCTGCCCGACGCGCGGCCACCGCGACCGCGCCGCGACGACCGCTCCGAGCACCGCAGCGACCGCGTCCGCGAACGGTGTCCGCGCCAGCGCAGGCGGCACCGGATCCACCCCCGTATCAACCAGCAACACCGTGAACCACGCCCGCAGCGCCTGGGCGCGAGCAGCGAACCTGAGCAACCTGAGCGCGCCGCGTTGGGGGAGGGCTCTGGCGTGATGACCGCAACTGTGTGTTACCGATACCTGGAGCGGGTTCGGCCCCGTGGTGGGGCCACTTGAGGCCGGGCGGATTCAGGCGGTCGTCGCGACACTGCTGGTGAACGACTACGACCCCGAGCCTAACGATTACTGTCACTGCGCCATCAACGAGGAGTCGATCGTGGCCCGCCGGGCGCGTGTCGGCTCCGCCTGCGACAAGAAGCTCACCGTCGATGACACGAGCGATCACCGTACGCGACATCGATCGATGCCACTAGAGTTGATCTTGTCTAACGGGACCTTTCCGAGCGTTAGTCAAGCCACGGGGCGTCCCGACGATGCCGGAACGCCCCACGAGACCACAATCCCGCTTCAGCAGTAGATCGAAACCAATTGACCCGACTGTAGGCCAGGGCGCTAGGTCAGCGGCGGGTCCATTTCTGGCTGGCGCCGCCGGTGCAGGTCCATAGCCGGATCGGTGTGCCATTGGCGGTACCGGCTCCGGTCAGGTCCAGGCACAGCGAGTTGTGCCGGTTGACGACAGTGCCGTCGCCGTTGAGATTCCACTTCTGATTGACGCCGCCGGTGCAGTCGTAGATGGCCACGATGGTTCCGGGGGTGGTGCCCCGGGCCCAGGCGTCGAGGCACTTGTCGGCGGTGGTTCGCAGTTCACCCGCCGCGGTGTGGGTGAACCGCTGGAATGGCGTGTTCCGGCAGTCCCAGACGATCAGTTGGGTGCCGTTGGTAGTGCTGCCGTTCGGCACGTCCAGGCACCGGTTGGCATGCTGGGACACCAAGGACGTCACGGTGCCACCGCCACCTGCACCGCCGCTGACCGGCGCGCTGAGGGTGGGCCAGCCGCCGGAGAAGCCGATGGTCCGGATGTTGAGGGTGCCCGCGCCGTTCGCCGTCGCGTCGTAGAAGTGGTACGCGAACCGCGGTGTCGAGCCGTCGGCGAACACGTCGCCGCCGCCGGCGGCGACCTGACTGCCGCTGCCGGTCAGGATGGTCGTACCACCGCCGTCGGCAAGGTTGCGGCCGCTCTTGTCGAGGTACGGCCCCTTGATGTTCGTCGCCCGCCCGACCACGGTGTGGTAGGTGCTGTTCACCCCGCGGCAGCAGGTTCCCCGGGAGCCGAACAGGTAGAAGTAGCCACCGTTGAAGGTGATCGAGGCGCCCTCGATGTTGCTGGCGATCTTTGGCAGGCTGTGGTCGGTCGTGGACAATTTCCCGGTCGACGGGTCGAGGGCGTGCAGGTAAACGCCCGGCCACGAGCCCCAGAGCACGTACGGGGTGCTGCCCGACCAGGAGATGTCCGGGTCGATCGGGTAGTTGACGTTGGTGACCTCGCCGGCGTCCGTCCACGGGCCCTCGATGCTTGTGGCGGTCGCCAGGCCCATCACCGCCGTGTGCTGCTGCCCCCAGATGGAGGCGCCGTAGTAGAGGTGGAACTTGCCGTTGAAGTAGTTGATGTCCGGTGCCCAGAGGTTCGGCGGCGTCGAGCCGATCCGGGTGCGGATCCAGGCCGGCGGGGCGTTCCAGATAGTGCCAACCGAGGTCCAGCCGCCGTACATGCTGGGGTCGCAGGTCTTCCGGATCGACACCGTGCCGCCCCCGGTGCCCGCACGTCCGGTGGAGAACCCGTAGTAGCAGCTCGCGACTCTGATGACGCTGGGGTCGTGCACGCGGATGTCCCCAGTGAGGGCGTCGGCGGGCGGTGATCCGCCGAGTATCACCGCTGCCACCAGGGCCACCGCGGCGACCGCCATGGTGAGGTAGCGACGTGCAAGGGAGGGCCGTCGGTCCCGCAACGCATCGAACATCGTCGACTCCTGTCGGTAGCGGCCCACGCTATGGGCGCACCACGCTAAAGTCAACGTCCGTCGATGTCCGGCATCGCCGACCGTCCACGCGGGCAGGTGTGACCGCCCCCAATAAATCGATGAGCAGGTCCATACTCTGCACATGATTCGTACCGTCACCGCGGGG
>DASVVF010000934.1:0-11481 GCA_036386695.1 Catenuloplanes sp.
CCCCACAGGGTGGCGCCCTGGCGGCCGACGACCAGCACCGGTCGGTCCTTGCCCTGTCCGGGCTCGTCCTCGTAGGCCACCCAGGTCCACACGATCTCGCCCGGGTCGGCCTGCCCGTCGAGTTGCGGCGCGTACGCCAACTGCCGCCCGCCGGTGGCCGGGCCGGGCCGGGGCGCCCGTGGACCGGGACGGGGCGCGCCGTGTCCGGTGGTGGCCGGTGGGCGCTGCCCGCCGCGCAGGCCCGAGCCGGTTGCCAGCTTCCGCAGCCCGTTGGCCACCGCGTTCCAGACACGTGTCATGGCGTGCACCTTAGCGCCGTGCGGCCGGGGCCGGCGAGGCCGGCCACCCGGTGGCGGGGCCGGCCGGGGTGCTCAGTCGAGGCGGTCCGGGTCGCGGGTGAAGACGAAGGTGGCGATGTCCAGTGCCCGCACCGCGCCGGCGGGGTCCCGGAGCACGGCCAGCACCTCGCCGTCGTTGCCGCCGGAGCGGCCGCGCCAACGGTCCGTCCCCTCCCGGACGAACCGCCAGGGGGTGGATCCGGGGTCGGCCAGACAGCTCATCACCAGCTCGACGGGTTCGGCCCGGGCGACCACCTCGTACTCGCGGCCCATCCACCACCAGCGACCGCACAGCTCGGCGGTCTCCGGGCCGGGCGCGGCCGGGGCCGGCCGCCACGGCCGCGACGGCGCCGGTTCGCGGTCGAGCACGGTGCCCAGGACGTCGGTCGTCACCGCCCGGATGGTCGTGCCGCGCAGGCCGTAGGCGTTGGCGAAGGCCACCACGGCGGTGCGGGTGGGCCGGTGCACGGTGAGTTGGGCGACGTAGCCGGGCATCGAGCCGCCGTGCCCGACGTAGACGCGCTCACCCACCCGGTACAGCTCCAGGCCCAGGCCGTGACCGGTGGTCCAGGACTCCAGGTCGCTGAGCACGACCGGGGCGCACATTTCGCTGACGGTGTCCGGGGCGAGGACCTCGGGTCGGGGATCGGCCAGGAAGGACGCCCAGGTGGCCAGGTCGGTGATGGTGGACCAGAGCTGCCCGGCCGGGGCCATCGCACCGGAGTCCAGCCGGGGTTCCTCGCGCAGGGTGTCGTGCCACGGGTGCACGACGTAGCCGCGCGCGTACGGCTCGACCGGGTGGTACGTGGTGCGCTGCATGCCCAGCGGGTCGAACACCCGTTTGCTGAGCAGGGCGGTGAACGGCTCACCGGTGGCCCGCTGCAGGACGGTGCCGAGCACCCCGTACGCCAGGTTGGAGTAGTGGTAGCTGCGAAACGGCGGTCCGACGAGCTTGTCGGGGGCCAGCGCGGTGAGGAACGACTCGATGTCGCCGCCGGTGGCCCGTTCCCACCACGGCCCGTCCGGTTCGCGCTGCAGGCCGGCGACGTGGCCGAGGAGTTGACGCAGCGACACGCCGCCGATCGGGGTCCCGGGCAGGTGCCGGTAGAGCAGGTCGTCCAGGGAGAAGTAGCCCTCGTCGCGCAGCTGCAGGACCATCGTGGCGGTCATCGTCTTGGTGATCGAGCCGATCCGGTACTGCGTCTGCGGGTCCGGTGGGGGTTGCTCACCGGCCCCGGCGACGTGCGCCGGGGTGCCGTCGCGCACCACGGCGAGGATCAGCGACGGCGCCCGCCCGGTGGACTGGGCGCGGGTGACGATCTCGTTGACACGACGGCCGGATTCCGGCAGGAGGGACTCCACGTCTGGCCCTTCGACAGTGCCCGGCTTTCCGGGCGCGGCAGCATACGGGGGTGTGACGTTCCCCCGCAATGTAACGCATTTGTCGTACTCCGACCGGTTGACGCGGCCGAGCGCCCCCCGCTTCCGCCTGCGGCGCGTTACTACCTGTTGCCGTGCGTGGCCGTAGGGTGCGCGGGCGTGTCACGATTGTCGTGTGGAGGCAATCCTGTGGATAGTGCTCGGTGTCGTTCTCGCCATCGCGGAGATGTTCACGGCCACGTTCTTCCTGGTGATGTTCGCCGGCGGGGCGTTCGCGGCCGCCGGCGCGGCGGCGCTGGGTCTGCCGGTGTCCGTGCAGGCGCTGGTGTTCGCCGTGGTGTCCGCGCTGACCGTGGTGGGCCTGCGGCCGGTGATCCGGCGGCACCGGCTGCCGGCCAACGAGACCGGTGACCAGGCGTTCGGGGTCGAGGCGATCGAGGGCCACACCGCGTTGGTGCTCGAACGCGTCAATACCGACGGCGGCATGGTGAAGATCGACGGTGAAATGTGGAGAGCCCGGTCGTACGACGGTACGGAGGCCTACGAGCCGGGTGAACGGGTGCGGGTGATCAAGGTGCGGGGGGCGACCGCGCTGGTGTGGCGCGACGGCGCCGGCGACGTTGACGACTAGGCGCGAGATAGAGGCGAACAAGAATGGAACTTGTCATTGCGGTGCTGGTCGCGGCGATTGCCCTGATCACCATCGTCACCATGGTCCGGGCGGTGCGCATCGTGCCGCAGCAGCGGATGGACGTCGTGGAGCGGCTCGGCAAGTACAAGAAGACCTTGAGCCCGGGGTTGAACCTGTTGGTGCCGTTCGTCGACGCGGTGCGTTCCAAGGTGGACATGCGCGAGCAGGTGGTCA
Source organism: Catenuloplanes sp. (assembly GCA_036386695.1). Taxonomy (GTDB): domain Bacteria; phylum Actinomycetota; class Actinomycetes; order Mycobacteriales; family Micromonosporaceae; genus DASVVF01. Next base: position 2,584 of record DASVVF010000934.1, read on the forward strand.
GCTTCCCGCCGCAGCCGGTGATCACCTCCGACAACCTGGTGGTCTCCATCGACACCGTTCTGTACTTCAAGGTCGTCGACGCGGTCCGGGCGACCTACGAGATCGCCAACTTCCTGCAGGCCATCGAGCAGCTGACGGTCACCACCCTGCGTAACGTTATCGGCTCGCTCGACCTGGAACGGGCGCTGACCAGCCGTGAGGAGATCAACCGGCACCTGTCCGGGGTGCTCGACGAGACCACCGGCCGGTGGGGCGTCAAGGTCACCCGGGTCGAGATCAAGGCGATCGAGCCGCCGGTCAGCATCCGTGACTCGATGGAGAAGCAGATGCGCGCCGAGCGGGACCGCCGCGCCGCGATCCTGACCGCCGAGGGTGTCAAGCAGTCGCAGATCCTCACCGCCGAGGGTGACAAGCAGTCCGCGGTGCTGCGCGCCGACGGTGACCGGCAGGCCCGGATCCTCACCGCGGAGGGGCAGGCCAAGGCGATCCGGACGGTCTTCAACGCGATCCACGAGGCGAACCCCAGCCAGAAGGTGCTGGCGTACCAGTACCTGCAGGCGCTGCCGCAGATCGCCAACGGTACCGCCAACAAGGTGTGGATCGTGCCGACCGAGCTGAGCAAGGCGTTCGAGGGCATCGGCGGGGCGCTCGGCGGGCTCGGTCGGATGGTGGGCGACGAGCCCACCGGAGCGGTGGACGCGTCAGCCATCGAACGGGAGGCCGCGGCGGCCGCCCAGGCCGCCGCCGACGAGGCGCAGAAGGTGACCGCGGAGGTTCGCGCGGCCGAGGCGCAGGTATCCTCCGGCGCCGCCCCGCAGCCCGCCCTGGCGGCGGGCGAGCCGGTGACGTTGGCCGGGGCCACCGGGCGTGCGGCGACCGGACCCGAGGTGGCGTCCGACGCGGCGCCGCGCGACGGCGTCCAGTACGGCACGGCGGGGCGCGAACGCGCCTGATCCAGGCACGACCGGCCGGGCCGGTGGCAGGGGCGGCACGTCGCCCCGCCACCGGCCCGGTCCGGCATGGGCACCCCGCCGGGGAGTGTCGTGCGTGGATGGGCGGCGCCGACGCCCCGGTGTGGAGGCTAACAAATCCGGCAAATCGCCACGCGGTTCCGGCCGGCCTGGAATGCTCGGGACAGCGTCCCCACGGCCCCCGGCCCGGGCACCACCGGACCCGGCGCCCACCGGACGGCAACCCGCCCGGCCCACTGCCAGACCCGGCCGGCCCGCGCAGAGCGAGGTGGACTGCATGACCTCACCGGCCAAGTCCCGCGGCCATGCCCCCCGCCGCATGCGGGTGTCACCGGCCTGGGTGGGCGCACCCCGACCCGGCCCCGGCACCGCCCTGTTCGACCGCGCGACCGTGCCGGCCCGGGAGGCCGCCTGGATGTGGTCGATGCGCCGCTTCGCCCGCACCGCGATCTGGACGCTGCCCGTCGCCGCACTGGCGTACGGCTGGACCACCCTCGGCGTCGCGGACCGTCCCGGCCCGCTCGCCGTCCGACTCGCCGGTATCTGGTTGGCCCTGGTCGCCCAGGTCGCGTTGACCGCGCTGCTCGCCGGCACGGCCACCCGCCGGGCCGCCGTCGCCGGGCTGCTCACCGCGCTCGCCGCGGCGGTGGTGCTCCTGCCGCTGGCCGCCCTGGCGCCCGGCGCCGCCCCGGCCGGTGTGCCGCTGAACCCGGCCGATCTCTCGCTGGCCATCGCGGTGGCGACCGGCGTGCAAGGGCTCAGCTGGCTGCTCACCGGCTGGGCGATCTTCCGCTCCGGGTTGCTGAACCCCGCCGACGGGATACTGCTGATGCTGGCCGCGGCCGTGATCGGGGCCGGCGCGTTCGCCGTCAATCCACTACCGACCGTGGGAGCGCTGCTGATGCTCGCCGCCGGAACCGGCGTGGCGGTCACCGGCGGCCGGCTGCTGCCCAGATCCTGACCCCGCCGGGCCGGCGGCGGTCACGGTGACCGCTCGATCGGGTCGTCGCGGCCCAACTCCCAGAAGGCGACCGCCGCGGCCGCCGCCACGTTGAGCGAATCGACGTCGCGGCGCATGGGGATGCTGACCCGCACGTCGCTGGCCGCCAGAGCGTGCCGGGACAACCCCGGGCCCTCCGCGCCGAGCAGCAGGGCCGCCCGGGCCCGCTGGGCGGGCGCCAGGTGCTGGATCGGCAGCGCCCCGGCCGCCGGCGTCAACGCCAGCACCGCGAAGCCGGCCGCCCGGACCTGCGCCAACGCCGCCGGCCACGGCTCCAGGCGGGCGTACGGGACCGCGAACACCTCACCCATGCTCACCCGTACGCTGCGCCGGTACAGCGGATCCGCGCACGACGGGGACAGCAGCACCGCGTCGATGCCCAACGCTGCGGCGCCGCGGAAGATCGCTCCCAGGTTCGTGTGGTTGTTGACGTCCTCCAGGATGGCGACCCGCCGGGCGCCGCCGAGGACGTCGTCGGGCGTCCGTAGCGCCCGCCGGTGGAACGACGCCAGCACGCCGCGGTGCACGTGGAACCCGGTGGCCCGCTGCAGTACGTCGGGGGTCGCGGCGTAGATCGGCGCCCCGCCGTCCGCCGGCAGGTCGGCGAGCTGCTCGACGCGTTTGGCGTCCACCAGGAACGACCGCGGCGGGTAACCGGCCCGCAGGGCCCGGCGCAGCACCAGCTCCCCTTCGGCGATGAACAGCCCGAACGGCTGCTCCCACCGGGTACGCAGCTCGACGTCGGTCAACGCCCGGTAGTCGGCGATCCGCTCGTCGTCGGGGTCAGTGATCAGTTCCACAACAGGGTCCGGCACGCTGGTCATTGTCCCCGTGCGCCCCGGCCGGCCGATCAGCGCCCGCCCGGCCGTCGCGGTCCGGGCGGTAGCGTGGTGCCGTGCCCCCGACCGTCCGCCCGGTTGCCCGGTGAACCCGATCAGCCCCGACTCCAACCAGCCGGACCTGCTGATGTGGTGGCGCCTGCTGCGCCTCGGCGGACCGGGCGGGGCGGAGCCGGTCGGCGCGCCCCCGCCCGGGGGCACGAGGACGCCGGGTGCGCCAGGAGTCCCCCCAGCGCCGGGTGCGCCCCCGGTGCCGGGTGCGCTGGTCACGCCGGGTGGGCCGGTCGCGCCCGTTGCCCCCGGCGCGACGGTGCTGCCGGCGGTTCCCGTGGACGGCCCGCGACCCGGCGACAGAGCGGTGCTGCGTGACCTGCAGCGGGTGCTGCGGGGCAGCCTCGAGCTGGTCGCCTCGGTCGACGTCGTCGTCGCCCGGGTGCTCGACGACCTGGAGCAGGCCCGCCCGGAACTGCGCGGCGTCCTGCCCGGCGGGCCGCAGGCGCAGCGGGCGCAGCTCGGGGCGGCGCTGGCCTGGCTGGTCGACAACCTGGACCACCCGCAGGCGGTGGCCGCCAACGCCGCGCAGGTCGGCGGGGTGCTGCGGGAGCTCAACGTGCAACTCGCGCCGCCGCAGCTGCTCGGGCCGGCGCTGGCCGAGGCGATGCGGGCGTCGCTGGGCGCGAACTGGCGCCCGCAGTACGAGGCGGCGTGGCGTACCACCGCCCTGTTGGCGGAGCGGTGGATGGTGCAGGGCGCGGACGCTTCGGCGTACCAGCCGGTGTTCTGGACCGCGACCGTGGTCGAGCATCAGCGGCGGATGCCGGACCTGGCGGTGTTGCGGCTGCGCCCGTACCTGCGTTACCCGTTCCGGGCCGGGCAGTACACCACTGTGGAGTCGCCGGCGGTGCCCGGCTCCTGGCGGTCGTACTCGATCGCCGGGGCTCCCGACCGGGAGAACCTGGTGGAGTTGCAGGTGCGGGCCAAGAGCGAGGTCGGGCTCAGCGGTGAGCTGGTCTACCGCGGCGCGGTGGGTGACCGGGTCCGCCTGCGTCCCGCCCGCGGGGCCATGGTGCTCGACCCGGACTGCCGCCGCGACCTGCTGTTCATCGCCGGTGACACCGGGGTGGCCCCGTTCAAGGCGCTGCTGGGACAGCTCGCGCAGAGCGGCGACGGTCGGTCCGCGGTGCTGTTCTGGGGGGTCCGCACCCTCGACGACCTGTACGACCTGGCGGAACTCGACGCGTTGGCGCGGCGCTGCCACCGGGCCACCGTGGTGCCGGTGGTGTCCGACGGTGATCCGGGTCCGTACCCGGGCGGCCTGGTCACCGACGCGGTGGCCGCGTACGGACAGTGGTCGCGGCACGAGGTGTTCCTGGCCGGCCCGCCGGCGATGGTGTGGGCGACCCGGGAGGTCCTGCTGGAGCTGGGTGTGGAAGCGGACTGCATCCACCACGACATGCCGCACGCCGGCGTGCCCGGCCCGCCGGCCTGACCAGGGGCCGGGTCGCTCAGGCGGACAGGGCGGCCAGGGCCTTGGCGTATGCCGGCGGTGCGAAGCTCGGCCCGCCGGCGGTGAGCACGTCGGCGCGTGACACCGCCGCCCAGGCCGATTCCGGTACGGCGTCGAGCAGGGCGTTGACCACCGCGGCGGGGCGCCACTGCTCCTGCTCGGCCAATAGTCCCAGGGCCACCAGGCACTCCTCGACCTCACCGACGCACTCGAACGGCTTGTGCCCGTCCAGGCCCAGCAGCTGCAGGTACCCGGGCAGCTGCCCCGGGTCGTCGAGCAGGTCCCGGCCGAAGATCGCGGTCAGCCGGGCCCGGGACATGAACGGCGCCATGGCCAGGAACACGAACCGGCACTTTGGACAGTCGCCGCACCAGCGCAGGCTCGGATCGTGCAGCTTGAACGCCGCGTTGCAGCTGGTCACCACCGCGTCGTACGCGGTGAAGCCGGCGAACAGCCGCGCGATGTGCAGCTCCGAGAGCGGCCGCAGCAGCGAGAAGTACGCCTCGCCCAGCCCGGCGTGCGCCGCCAGGGCCGCCCGCAGCAGTCCCTCGGCCTCGATGCCCTTGGACCACTGGTGGTTGACCTCGTGACCGTGCCACACCAGGTTCGGGTCCGAGGCGGAGCGCTCGTTGGACATGACCACCGGCCCCAGGCCGTGCAGCACCGAGGTGCCCACCGCGATCAGGGAGTTGATCGCCGTCACCGGGACGTGGCCGTTGTACCCGCCGATGCGGTTGACCTCGAAGATCTGCGGGTCGATCCGGCGCCGTGCCGCCAGCGCCGCCAGCCCGCTGGCCGCGTTGACCCGGTCGATGACGCCGTTGGGGTTGACCGAGAACGGCACCGGGTTCAGCCCGGCGCGGCGCAACGCCTCCAGGGTCACGATGGAGTCCTTGCCGCCGCCGACGGCCGAGACCGGACGGCGCTGGTCGGTGTCGACCACCACCGGCGCGTCCAGCGCCGGGGCGACGCTGACCGACACGTCCAGCACGTGCGGCAGGTCGTTGCGGTACGCGTACTCGGCCAGGCCCTTGGTGTAGACGGCGTCGAGCAGCGCGACCGCCCCGTCGGCGACGGGCGCGGTCAGCTCCACCCGACGCGGCGCGGCGAGCTTGTAGTAACTCACCCCGGCGACCACGTGCAGCAGGTCCAGGACCCGCCGGAAGCTGACCAGAGCCGCCGGGGTGGGCGGGCGCGCCGGCAGCGGGAACTCGACCACCTCGGTGAAGCTCAACTCTCCGGCCGGGCCGGACAGCAGGTAGTCGAACGACGCCACGCCGGTCTGCGGGTCGAACGCGTACGACGGGAACCGCAGCCGCTGCAGTCCCCGGATCTGTTCGCCATCCACCCGTCACTCCTGTCATCGGTCCGGCGAGCCATACTAGTCGCGCCATCACCGGCGCGCGCCGGTCACCGCGGACGGGGAGCCCGATCACGGACACTCCCCCCTCGCCGCGGGGATGTCCCGGCGGCCCGTGCCGGGTACCACCGACCCGGCGCGCATCGACCTGAGGAGTTGCTCGTGCGCCTGGCTGACCTGCGGGGTCGTTGCGTCGCCGTCTGGGGCACCGGGCGGGAGGGGCGGGCGGCGCTGTCGGCGATCGCCGCCGTCGACCCGGCCCGGTTGGTCGTCATCGACGAGAACCCGACCGGGTGGACCAGCGACCTGGCCCCGTTGTACACCGGCGAGGAGGCGTTCGCGCAGCTCACCGCGGCCGACGTGGTGGTGCGCTCACCGGGGGTGCCGCAGACCCACCCGTGGGTGGTCGGGCTGCGCGACCGCGGCGTACCGGTGACCGGCGGCACCGCGCTGTGGATGGCCGAGCACGCCGGACGCACCGTCGGGGTGACCGGCAGCAAGGGCAAGAGCACCACCTCGAGCCTGATCAGCCACCTGCTCGCCGCGGTCGGCCGACCCAACGCCTTCGGCGGCAACATCGGGGTGCCGCTGCTGGACCTGCCGGCCGCCGAGTTGTACGTGCTGGAGCTGTCCAGCTACCAGTGCAGCGACCTGACCGACTCGCCGCGGGTGGCGGTGGTCACCTCCCTGTTCCCGGAGCATCTCGACGCGCACGGCGGGGAGCGGGAGTACTACCGCGACAAGCTCAACCTGCTGGCCCACGGCCCGGGCCTGGTGGTGCTCAACGGCACCGACGAGCGGCTCGCGGCGCACACCTCTGAGGTACGCGACGCCGCCGGTCGCCGACCGGTGACCGCCGGCGGCCCGTCCTCGGCGGTCCGGGTCGCCCCCGGGCCCGACGGCGTGCCGTACCTGTTCCACCACGACCGGACGTTGTTCCCCCGGGCCCGGCTACGGCTGGCCGGCCGGCACAACGAAGGCAACCTGTGCGTGGCGCTGACCGTGCTCGACGGGCTCGGCGTCGACCTGGCCGCCGCCCGGGACACCCTCGCCGAGGCGGTCGCCGGCTTCGCGGGCCTGCCGCACCGGCTGACGGAAATCGCCGACCCGTCCGGGGTCACGTTCGTCGACGACACCCTCGCCACCAGCCCGTACGCGACCATGCACGCGATCGACGCGTACCCGGGGCGGCCACTGACCGTGATCGTCGGTGGCACCGACCGTGGCCTGGACTACACGCCGCTGCGCGAACACCTACGGTCCCGGACCTGTACGGTGATCGGCATTCCGGACAGTGGGGCGCGGATCCTGGCCGCGCTCGCCGACGTGCCGTCGGTGCACACCGAACTCGCCGAAGACCTGCTCGCCGCGGTGGTGTTGGCCCGCAAGCTGACCCCACCGGCCGGGGTGGTGCTGTTGTCACCGGCCGCCCCCAGCTACGGGCACTTCCGCAACTTCGAACACCGCTCAGCGGTCTTCGCCCAGGCGGTCCGCGACACCGCCTGAGCCGTCGGCCGGCGCGGCGTCCTGCCGTCGGCACCCGCCAGAGCCCGCCCGGGGTTCCTTGCCGGCATCCGCATTCCGGTTTCGCAGGTTCTTCACAGCCTCCCTTCTACTGTTCCGCACATGATCACAGGCACGGTGACTGCGCCGCGGACGGCGGGCTCAATGGCCGAGGCCGTCGTCGACCTCGGTGCCATCGCACACAACACCGCCGTGGTGGCCCGGGCCACCGGCACCCCTGTGATGGCGGTGGTCAAGGCCGACGGGTTCGGCCACGGCGCCGTACCGGTGGCCCGCGCCGCGCTGGCCGCCGGTGCGACCTGGCTCGGGGTGGCGTCCTGCGCCGAGGCGCTGCTGCTGCGCGCGGCCGGCATCACCGCGCCGGTGCTGAACTGGCTGCACGGACTGGACGACGACTTCGCCGCCGTGATCGGCGCCGGCGTGGACCTGGCGGCGGCGGCCCCGGAACACCTGCGGGCCATCGCCGCCGGCGCGGCGGCGGCCGGCACCCCGGCCCAGGTCCACCTGAAGGTCGACACCGGGATGTCGCGCGGCGGGGCCGCCCCGGCCGACTGGCCGCAACTGGTGGCCCTGGCGCGGATGATGGAACGCGACGGGCTGCTGCGGGTGCGTGGTGTCTGGTCGCACCTGGCCCGCGCCGACGAACTTCGGCACCCCAGCATCGCCGCGCAGGTGGCCCGTTTCGACGAGGCGGTCGGGTACGCCCGCGCCGCGGGCCTGGACCCGCCGCTGCGGCACCTGGCCAACTCCGCCGGCGCCCTGGGCACCGCCCGTACCCGCTACGACCTGGTCCGGGCCGGGATCGCGTTGTACGGGGTGGAGCCGCTGCCCGGCCGCCGGCACGGCCTGCGCCCGGCCCTGACCCTGCGGGCCCGCGCGGTCCTGACCAAGCGGACCCCGGCCGACACCGGGGTGTCCTACCAGCACACCTACACCACCGCGACGCCGACCACGTTGGTGCTGGTGCCGCTGGGCTATGCCGACGGCGTGCCGCGCAGCGCCAGCAACCGGGGGTTCGTCCTGATCGGTGGCCGGCGCTGCCCGGTCGCCGGCGTGGTGTCGATGGACCAGTTCGTGGCCGACGCGGGTGACCTGCCGGTCCGGCTCGGCGACGAGGTGATCGTGTGGGGGCCCGGCGACACCGGTGAACCCACCGTCGCCGACTGGGCCCGCTGGGCCCGGACCAACCCGCACGAGATCCTCACCGGCATCGGCGCCCGGGTACCGCGCCGCTACCAGGGCATGCCCGGACAGGAGTACCACCGTGCCGGATAACCGCACCCGGGTCGCCGTCGTCTACGGCGGGCGCAGCGGCGAGCACGACGTGTCGTGCCGGTCCGCGGCCAGCATCATGGCCCACCTGGACCGGGACCGCTATCTCGTCACGCCGGTGCGCATCGACCGCGACGGCGTCTGGCGGGTCCGCCCGGGAAGCGGCCCCGGGGCCGCCAGCATCCCACTGCGCAGCATCGTCGAGGCCCTGCCGGTGCTGCGCGGGGCGGACGTGGTCTTCCCGGCCCTGCACGGCCGGTACGGCGAGGACGGCACCATCCAGTCCCTGCTGGAACTGCACGGCCTGCCGTACGTCGGCAACGGGGTGCTGGCCAGCGCCGCCGGGATCGACAAGGACGTCACGAAGAAGCTGCTGCGGCTGGCCGGGCTCCGGGTCGCCGACGGGGTGCTGCTGCGCCCCGACG